>CAJXKU010000163.1 GCA_913055945.1 uncultured Lentisphaerota bacterium
GTAGTTCCGGCTTCAGCCGGATCTTTACCCGGCGAGTCTCATACGAGGGACTGCGTCCAGCGGGACAAGTACATCCTGGATGTTGACGACGCGCAGTTCTCTCATACGAGCCTTCTAAGAATTTGACCTCTCGGAAGTTTTACAAGTCCTGGATATTGCATAGCTACGAAATTTTTTCAGGCTGGATTCTGTTTTTCAGGAAAGTCTGCAGGGTTGCATCGGCGCTGAAAAGTTTTAAATTATTAGTCGCTCAATATTCGATCACTATCTCGGCCACCTGAAAGCAGATATCAAGGGTGACGTGAGAACGCCAAGGAGAAAGATATGGACAAAGAAGAAAAACAGCAGGTTATTCAGAAGTATGGACAATCCTCGCAGGATTGCGGATCCTCCGAGGTACAGGTGGCACTATTCACAGAACGTATACGTGAATTGACCGAGCATTGCCGCCGGCATCCCAAGGATGTCCACACTCGCCAAGGTCTCCAGATGCTTGTAAACAAACGGCGCAAGCATTTGAATTATTTAAAACAGAACAAATACGACCGTTACCGCGAGCTTCTGCAGGAACTTAATCTCCGCGGATAGTTCGTAACAACTCATCCGATGCTGTACGCTTAGTCATAAAGCGTTGTGGAAGGGAGAATCACGGGAGAGAAACAGAACCGGGATGTGGAATTTGTGACGGTATAAACGGCTTGTGTCCAGGAGGTGATTTCCTGACAGAAACCTTTTATACCGCAATTCCACATCCGGGGATAGCCTAGGGCATTCCTTCTCGTTTTTTCTCGGGATTTTCTCTCTGCAACAGCGCTATGAAAAAACACGATAAAAAAGCCACACGTTGCAGAGAAAGGGAGAAAGGAAATATGGAACCACAAAGCGTAAGCTTTGAAATTCAGCCGGGTCGGGAAATTACACTCGAAACGGGTAAAATGGCATTGCTCGCGGGCGGGTCCGTGACCGTGAGCCAAGGGGAAACCATAGCTTTGGCTGCGGCCTGCTCAGCAGAACCTCGCGAAGGAATCGGCTTTTTTCCTCTTCAGGTGGATTATAGGGAGAAATTCAGTGCTGTCGGAAAATTCCCCGGAGGCTTCTTCAAGCGCGAAGGCCGTCCTACGGAAAAGGAAATTCTGACAGCGCGTATGACGGATCGCCCCCTTCGCCCACTCTTCCCCGAAGGCTTCTTCAACGATGTACAGATCATGTCCGGACTGCTCAGTGCAGACGGCGACAACGAACCGGACGTGCTGAGTATCCTGGGGGCATCCGCAGCGCTTACGCTCTCTGATATTCCGTTCGAAGGCCCCATCGGCGCCCTTCGGGTAGGCCGGATAGAGGGAGAATTTATTGCTAACCCTACCATCGAGGAGATGCAGAAGAGCGACATCGATCTTGTTTACGCGGGCACAGAAAACAAACCTATCATGATCGAAGGCAGTTCGCACGAAATCAGCGAAGAAACTTTGCGGGACGCGCTGAAATTCGCCGACAGCATCATTCCCCGCATTATTGAGGCTCAGACGGAACTGCAGTCACGAGCCGGCAAAGAAAAATACTCCTTCCAGCCCCACATTCCTCCGCCAAATGTAAAACGCACCGTGCAGTCTTTCTGTGAAGGAAAACTGGAAGAACCGTGTAAACTGCAGCACAAGGTCGAACGGGAGCAGGCACTGGACAAAATCCGCGAAGAGATGAAAGAGAAAATATCCCCTGTTTTTGAGGAAGAGCCGGAATCTTTAAACTTCATCGATGACGCCTTCGATGAAGAAGTGAAAAAAACGGTGCGCAGTCTTATACTTAAAGAAGGGTATCGAGCTGATGGACGCGACCAGGACACCGTGCGCCCGATTTCCTCCGAGGTTGGTTTACTCCCTCGGACGCACGGAAGCGCTCTCTTCTCGCGCGGCGAAACGCAGGCCCTTGTCTGCACCACACTGGGCGCGGAAACGGATGCTCAGTCCTATGATTTAATCACAGGCAGCGAGAATCCCCTGAAACGCTTTATGCTGCACTACAATTTCCCCAACTTCAGTGTAGGCGAAACCGGTCGTATCGGCCCGCCCGGCCGGCGCGAAATCGGACATGGAGCTCTTGCGGAGCGGTCCATCGCTTCTCTCCTGCCTGAGGATTTTCCCTATACCGTGCGTTGCGTAGCGGACATCATGGGTTCAAACGGCTCCACCTCAATGGCCAGTGTCTGCGGCGCCAGCCTTTCGCTTATGGATGCCGGAGTGCCATTGGAACGTGCTGTGGCGGGAATATCGTGCGGACTTGTAACGGACGACAACGGTGAAAAGATCCTTCTGACGGATATTTTAGGCTCTGAGGATCATTACGGGGACATGGACTTCAAAATCGCCGGCACGCGCGAAGGAATAACCGGGTTCCAGCTTGATCTCAAGATCGGGGGACTTGACATCGACACGATGTATGAAGCAATGCAGAAGAATAAGAAAGCCCGTTTCCAGATCCTCGACGAAATGGACAATGCCATCTCCTCGCCTCGCGAGGAAATAAGCCCGCACGCGCCGCGTCTGCACGAAATAAAGATCAATCCGGAAAAAATCGGATTGCTCATCGGCCCCGGCGGCTCAATGATCCGGAGTATTACAGAAGAAACCGGTGCTCAGATCGACATCCAGGATGAGGGCGTGGTCAAAATCTTTGGGGACGACAAAGAGACGATCCAGCAAGCGTTGGACAAAATCGAATCACTGGTCCAGGAAGCGGAAATCGGCAAAACGTACGACGGCACCGTCAAGAGCGTCAAAGACTTCGGTGCCTTTGTAGAGGTTCTGCCCGGACAGGAAGGCCTTCTGCATATATCCGAATTGGCGGATTATCACGTAGACAAAGTGGAAGATATCTGCAAGACGGGCGACACAGTAAAAGTCAAAGTCCTGGATATCGACGAAAAATCAGGAAAAATTCGATTAAGCCGCAAAGCCGCAATGGCAGAAAATTAGTACACGAGCGCTCAATAACAGGATAACACCCAAGGAGGTACGCCGTATGAAAACGGACATTCACCCCGAATACAAAGAATCCACGGTACATTGCGCCTGCGGCGCTGAGTACACGGTTTTATCCACGGTCGGCAAAACAAATATCGGTATCTGTGCCAAATGTCACCCGTTTTTCACCGGGAAACAGAAGTTTGTCGACACCGAAGGACGCGTCGATCGATTCCGTCGCCGTTACGGCATGGAACAGCAGCAGCAACAACAATAAAATCGTCTGTTTTGCGCTTTCGTGCGTGGCCCCCGTATTATTCACTTTCGGATGCCCATAGGTGGTGCTCGCCCATAGAGGGTACACACCCCGTCGTAGCGAAAGGTTCTTTATACTCCTGCTTCAGCGAACCCTGGATCTATGAAACGGTTGAGTTACGGCTTTGGAACTAGAACCCCACATCCAACAGACCCGCGACGAACTTAAAGACGTTGAGGCCAAACTGGCCTCATTCGACTTCAGCACGAGTGGGAGCAACCCCGCCACCGAGGATTACCAAAAGCTTTCCCAAAGGCATGCTCATCTCTCCCGTATCCTGCAGAGCTGGGAGAAACTTGAAAAAGCTCAATCGGATTTGAAAGAAGCGGAGGAACTCGCCGAGACCGAAGAAGACCAGGAAATGCTGGACGTAGCCCAGCAGGAGATCGAGAAACAGCAGAAAGCTGTACAACAACACGAACGGGAGATCAAACAACTCCTTCTCCCTTCAAGTTATGGCGAACAACGAAATCCTATCGTGGAAATCCGACCCGCTGCAGGCGGAGAAGAAGCCAGCCTTTTCGCCGCAGATCTATTTCGTATGTATACCCGCTTGGCCGAAGCGATGGGTTGGAAGTACGAAACATTGAACGTTCAGGAGACCGAAGTAGGCGGAGTGAAGGAAGTCGTCTTTTCCATAAAGGGAGAAGACGCGTACAAGATGATGAGATTCGAAAGCGGGGTACATCGGGTCCAGCGTGTACCCGTAACAGAGTCCAGCGGCCGCATCCATACGTCCACGGTAACTGTCGCTGTCCTGCCTGAAGCTGAAGAAGTTGAACTAAACATCCAACCTCAGGATCTTCGAACCGATGTCTTTCGTGCCTCAGGGCCGGGCGGCCAATCCGTCAACACAACAGATTCCGCTGTACGTCTTACGCATATTCCCACCGGCATCGTTGTATCCTGCCAGAAAGAAAAATCCCAGCATCGCAACCGGGAAATAGCTCACCGCATAATGCGGTCCCGCCTCCTGGAAAAGAAACGGGCCGAAGAGGAAGCGAAGAACGATGCTGACAGACGGAATCAATTGGGCAGCGGGGAACGCAGCGAACGAATCAGAACCTACAATTTCCCTCAGAACAGAGTTTCAGACCACCGCTTCAACATCACCCGTTACGATCTGCATGAAATCATTGAAGGCCACATAAGCGATCTGTTAAACCAGATTGTGGACCTGGCGGCCGAGCGGGCGCTGCAGGAAACGTCCCCCTAATACCGGTTCTCTGAGGTAAAAAAACAGAGTTCCCCGCTCTATGGGTGTAGCCTACGGACTGGCTAGGAGATCCGACAATGATATGGTGTCGTAGGCGCTCTTGTGGGCATTAGCATCGCCAGCCTGCCAAAGCGAGGATTCATGATTGCTTTGGCCGTGACCATTGTTACGTTGGGATTGCTGGGATTGGACCTCCTTACATCTGGTCCAGGTATGAGTCCCCTTGAAATTGATGGTATGCCCCTTCGTGGAATTCGGTACGGTCTACCAATTGCGTTGCTGTTCGGTCCTATTGCCGCGCATTTGGCCAAAGTTACAGCTTCAGAAGAAAAGCCATAACAAACAGGTGCTGCTAACTCCGGTTCCGCTGGCGCTCCACCGGAGTAGCAGACCCTTGGCGTTAGCACGAAAGACGAGTTCACAGGAATATGCCGAGCAGTTCTGGATCAAGATAGTGCGGATAAATTCATCCGCAGCAAACGATGTGAACAGATACTCAAAGAGATGCCCGACTTGGAGCAAGATGACCTTCGAGCGTGCCTTAGCTATGTCTCGAAACTGATAGATCATCCGGTAATCGCAGCATGAATATCTGGCTGGCCGCACAATTATCGGCTGCTATAGCGCAATGGATCGAATCCCTTCACCAATAGCGGCACGCAGAATCCGTTTATCCTCTCCATGTAGATTCGCACAGATTGGCGTAATTAGCGGTTCACGCATATTTGTTTAACCACGAAGGCCACGAAGAGCACGAAGGGATGGCTATATCTTAGGGGGAACTCACCGGCGCGATGGATGAGCCCCCACTTCATCTGTTTGTTGGGATCTTTTTATTCTCCAAATCGAAATCGCTATCGGGATCGAAATCGGGATTGCTCTCGGAATCAAAATCGTCTTTTGAATCACCGTAAACGGCCTGCCTTTCGCCAACTTGATACCCTCTGCCGCCCATTCGGCTCAGCATGGCCGCCATGCGGTCCAGATCCTCCTTTCGGCTTTGGCTCTCCGTTTCCCCCAGAGCATTTCCAGCGACAAGAACATCCTGAATAGCGGCACACTCCAGGACCGATCCGCGAGCGATTTCGAAATATCGTCTGCGGTCCGCATAGGCAGTCTTACCGTTCCCTTCGGCAATATTCAACGGAATCGACTGACTGGCGCGAAGCCACTGATCCCGACCTGCACGGTGGACGCTGTTCAAGGCCTTCGCTTTCTCGTATACCCACGCTACATAACCAATGGATAAGCGGTAGACGTCAAGCTTCTCGTGTCCAAGTCCCATGTATTTTCGTTCCCGATTTCGATTTCGTCCCCGATCCCGTTCCCGTTCCCGATTTCGATTTAGGTTTAGATATGCAGCTCAATTGTAATTTTTGTATGCCTCCGCACCGTCTTGTTTTTTCGAACCTTAACCCCGGACTCGTGCCAGCATATACCTCACCCGCTGCACTATCTCTACCAAAAACGCTTTCTCGTCGCTTTTCAGGAACCCACTGCCGTAAATGATCAACGGGAATAACCCAATAATGCCGAGTTTGGCGGCAATACCGCCAGCACTGAAATCTTGGCTAAGGATTAACCCGGGCACAAGCAGGATGATCCATATCCCGGTAAGAAGCAGAAGCCGTCCGTATTCAAACCCGAGTTCGTAGTACTTCCAGGAGAAGTATCCTTTCTGAAGATTCCACACGATGTATGCGGCTACTGTTGCTATCGCCGCCCCCATCAGCCCCACGCGCGGAATGAGTAGAAAATTGAGGCCGATATTCACTGCTGCCGTAACCACAAGCGTTCCGGACTGCAAAAAGGCTTTTTTCCGCATCACCATCCCCAATCCGACAAAATTACCAAGACCGTGTTGCACGTAGGCGAAAACAATCAACGGTATCAGAACCCACCCTTGCCAATAGCTTTCATCGCGCGCAAACACCATAAGGATCTCTTTGGCGAAGAGGGAAACGGCGAGGCCTGCCCACAGGGCAAAACTGTAATAAAGCGTGGCCGTTCGGCGTAGAAACCTTTTCTGCGTATCAGGGTCACTCTCCTTCTTAAAAGCAATCGGATGCAGAGCCTGCTTCGTAGGCATAACCAGCAGAAAATTAACAGCACTTGATACAGTGTAAGCGATATGATAAACGCCTACCAGTGACAGAGGGCAGAAGACGCGCAGGATAAGCCGGTCTGCTGACTGCAACGCGTAATTGCTGTACGCCGAAAAAATCAGCGGATACCCGTAGCTCAGCGGTTCCCTGCAGGTTCGTAAGTCGAACCGCACTTGGGCTGTACGCATCAGGACAGGTAACATGATGAGGCTGGACACGAACAATCCACCGGCGCCAGCCAGCGGTATAGCGGCAATCCCCATGTCCAACATCGCTAGAAGTATGACCACCAGCGCTAAAGAGGTCACGACGTGGAGGATGGACACGACTACATACAGCACAGCTTTTTGCTGCAGCCGTAACATGGTTTTGAGAAAAGACGAAACGGGCTGAAACAGTACGATCAGTGCAAAAAGCTGAAATACAAGAACACCGTCAGACTGCTCACTCGCTAAGACCCGAGCCAATAAAGGTGCAACAAGCACAAAAACGCCTGCGGCAAGCACTGTTTTGATAAAAAGCAGGGAAAACAGCGTAAATATCAGGCGAGGCCGACGTTCAACAAATTCCGGGTTGTAGTAATACCGATTCAGTGCACTCTTATAAGGCGCCATCAATCTGGCAAAAAACTCTGCTGCCACCGTCGCCACAGCGACGACGCCATAGGCAGAGGGCGCGACAAAGGCGGTCACGATCGGCAGGTACAGCAGTCGAATACCGCGCTCGGTGAGGGTGCCCACCGAATAAATAGAACCGGTCTGTATAAACTCTTTTAGTTGTGCACGCACTACGCTGAACTTTTCTCACATCTTCCTATGGTTTCACACCTTTGAATTTAGTTTCACACTCAAAAATCAAATTAACCCTATTAATGGGGAGCTTGAGGCTTAAGTCATAACAAGTCCTGCACTGCACACAGCAAGTATTCCGAATTCTGATAAACGCTTTTTTCTTCTATTATCTCTTTCGAAATCCCCCACGTCTTTTCCAAGCCCGCCAAAAACGACTTATCCACCAATAAGTGTGTTATGTTGTAATCCCGGTACAACCGTTCCGGCGGTAATTGGGGCACTTTCACAGATTTAGTAAAACCGGAATGCGTT
>CAJXKU010000164.1 GCA_913055945.1 uncultured Lentisphaerota bacterium
CGCACGCCCACAGAGCCTTCGGCTCTATCATACTTTAATCAGTGGATACTTATCGAACGTTCGCGTTTAATAATGCGTGTCCCCTGATCAGTCGATACTGGAAAGAATAAACAGCGCGTAGGCCGCAGACCAGTTCCGAAGACGATTCGACTGTCTGGAAACACCTCCGGTGAGAGAAGGGAAATAATGCTGCTGCCAGAATACGCAGTTCAACTTGCGCGCAAGAACCGTAAAATCTTTGATTGTCATCTGGTGGATATAAGGCGTCTCATACCATTCGTAAGGAATGATGTCATTCACGGGCATCCGACCGGCGAACAGAAGGCGCAGCCGGATACGCCAGCACGCAAAATTCGGAAAACTTATGATGCACTTCTCCCCTACGCGGAGCATCTCCTTGAACACGTACGCCGGCCGATATACCACGGGCAGGGTTTGATTGAGAATGACATAATCGAAAGACTTATCCTCGAAATCACGCAACCCCTCGTCCACGTTGCCCTGGAAAACGGATAGGCCTTTTCCTACGCAGCTGATCACGTGATCCTGATCAAGTTCGATCCCGTAGGATTTGACCTGTTTCTGCTGCCGGAGCAGATAGAGAAGATTCCCATCGCCGCACCCGAGATCCAGCACACGTGCCCCCTCCTCTACCTGGTCCAGGATAATACTGTAATCATGACGCTTAAGGGAGGCGCTCACTTCGTGTTCGTGGTGTAACGGATTCATGCTATTCCTCCCAATACAGATATTCCAGGAACGGTGCAATAAGTTTGGTCTGCGGGACATCTTCTATCAGAAACGAATCATGGCCGTACTCAGAGTTTATATCGATATACGTGACATCCGCCCCGTTACTCCGCAGTGCATTGGCGAGCTCCTTCATTTCCCGCGGGGGAAACAGCCAGTCACTGGTAAAGGAAATCAACAGGAACTTAGCAACGGCCCTTTGCATACTTTCACGCAAAGAGCTGAAGCCGGTTGTCAAGTCGAAATAATCCATGGCCTTTGTGATATAAAGGTATGTATTCGCATCGAAGCGTTCGGTGAAACGGCTGCCCTGATAATGCAGATAACTCTCCACCTGGAACTCCTGCTCGAAGTTATATGTATAATGATCCCGATAGCGCAGATCCCTGCCGAATTTGCGGTGCATCGATTCGGCACTCAGATAACTGATATGTGCAATCATACGAGCCAGAGCAAGCCCCGTGGAGGGGCCTTCGCCGGGCTCATATCTGCCGTTCTGCCAATTCGCATCAGCAAAAATGGCTTGTCTGCCGACTTCATTGAGTGCAATCCCCTGCGCGGACATGCGGTATGTGGTTGCAATCGGTATGACGCTCCGGACTTTGTCGGGGAAACTTACCGCCCATTCAAGCGCCTGCATACCCCCCATGGAGCCCCCGGCTACAGCCAGGAGGGATGCAATACCAAGCTGATCAATCAAAGCCTTTTGACACAGGACCATATCACGGACAGTAATGACTGGAAAATTCGTTCCGTACGGTTCGTTCGTATTCGGGTCTATCGAATCAGGCCCCGTGGTCCCGCTGCAGCCGCCGAGGATATTGGAGCAGATGACGAAGTATCTGCTGGTGTCAAAAGCTTTTCCCGGACCGATCATCGAGTCCCACCAGCCCGGCTTTTCGTCTTCCGGGCTGTGTCGTCCCGCAGCATGAGCATCCCCGGAGAGAGCGTGACATATCAAAATCGCATTATCCGCATCTGAAGATAACTCTCCGTACGTCTCGTATTGTACGGTGACAGGCGTCAGCCTTTCCCCGCTTTCCAGAACCAGGGCATCAGGCGGTGAGAAAAGTGTCCGCCTCTGCGGTTCAACAATACCGACACTTCTGTCTCTGTTGTTGTCCGGTGTTGAGGGCATATATGGCACCGTGGTCTTTAAAGCTGTCGTTACACAGCACAGAAATACTTCATGTATTCGGCGGAAGATATACAATAAATCTTTAAGACGCCTCATCCAGTGGTATAGTTGCAATAGTCACCCGCTCCCGCAAAATCTGATACGACCGTGACCGCCGGACAAGCTCCGGGTACCATAAACAGAAAACGACTCGCGGTATTACCGGTGAAGACCGGCTCAATGGAATTGTCTGATACCAGAACGCTCGGAAATCAAAGGTTGCAGCAAAATGAACACAACGGACCAGTCCCAGGGAGATGCGTACAAAAAGGCCGGTGTGGATATCGATAAGGCGGACACTCTCCTGGCCAATGAACGAAGCACCATCAGCAGCGCCACGCGGCCGGAAGTCCTTTCACAAACCGGAGCGTTCGGCGGGCTTTTTCAACCGGATCTATCCGGCTACACAAACCCGGTCCTCGTCAACAGTATCGACGGGGTGGGAACCAAACTGATGGTCGCCGCTATGGCGGATGCACACCACCACGTGGGCTATGATATTGTTCATCACTGCATCAACGACGTTGTGGTGCAGGGGGCCGAACCGTTGTACTTTCTGGATTACCTGGGCACCGGCGAACTCGATGATGCCGTTTACAAACAACTTCTCCGGGGGATAGCCGACGCCTGTGCCGGCCAGAATGTAGCTCTGCTGGGCGGTGAGACGGCGGAAATGCCCGGCATGTACGGCAAGCATTATGATCTGGTGGGCTGCATTACCGGGATCGTGGAACGCGAGCATATGATTACCGGGGATCAGGTCGAGGAAGGGGATAAGCTGGTCGTGCTTCCGTCAAATGGCTTACACACGAACGGTTACAGTCTAGCGCGGCAAGTTCTCTTTCAGGACTGCGGTTACTCGCCGGATACAGAACTGCCGGAAACCGGTATGAGCGTGGCAGAAACGCTGCTGCAACCCCATGTCTGCTATTGGCCTGCCGTCCGGGAGCTCCTGCACAGGAACATACCTCTCCATGCAGCTGTACATGTTACAGGCGGGGGCATCTACGGCAACATACCCCGTGTCCTGCCATCCGGGCTGGGGGTTACGTATGATCCCTCCGATGTAGCCGTACCAAAAGTTTTTCAGGCGATAGGTGACAGGGGCAATGTGGCCCCGCAGGAACTTTACAAAGTGTTCAACATGGGCGCGGGCATGATATGGATTCTGCCGCCGAGCCGCGTGGAGGCGGCAATTCAGGCGTACAATGCGGCCCAAGGCGAAGGCACGGCGGTCGTTGCGGGGGAAGTAACCCGGGACCATTCAGAGCAGGTAAAAATCAAGGGAATCGATGAATGAAACGCTCGGGCGAAGAAAATTCTGAATCAGCGCAGTCCCCGTTCAGCCCCGCTGAAAATCTCTGCTTACGCGCGGCCCTGGACAGAGGACTCACCCTCGTATTAAAAAAATTAACCAGTCAGCTGGAAACGTACAGCTCATTACTGGAAGAAGACGCTGACAACAACCTGGAAACCCGAACAAATCTCACAAAAATCAACAACACATTGGAATCTTTCAGATTCTGGCTGAATGCTCACAATAGCGCACTTCCCCAAAAACATCCAACGGACAGGGAATCTATAGATGCAACCTCGCTGATCAGCGGAGCAACTCGCCGTTGCCAAAAGGTTCTTCAGGACCGCTGCTCGCTTGAAATGCCAGCCCCCCCTGAGCCTGTCTCAGTACGGGGGGATATGTTTGAACTCCAGGAGAGTATCATGCGCAGCATACTCGGAGGAACCAACTGCCTCCTGCCCGAGGAAGACAAAATAATCCTGGAAACCAAAACCCGAGAGTTGGATAACAAATATTTCGATCTTTTCGGAAGCACCTGTAAAGGCGGCTCCTATTTACAGGTGCGCCTGCGAAAAGAGAACATTGAACCGGCGAACCTTTCGCAGAAACCTTTTATCGAAACGCTTGCTGTATCCCAGAACTTACCGGCCGTTGACAACGTTCTGGATCTTCTGGAAATGTACAGCATTCTTCTGGATCACGGCGGCGACGCCATCATCGAGAAAAAAGACTCGGCCTTCTGTGCTCTCACCCTCTTCCTCCCCGTAGAAGGCACATATGAAGAAATCGGCGTCACACGGAGCGCTGAGGACAGCTCTCTTTACGGAAATGAAACCGTCCTGCTCGTTGATGATCAGGATATGATATGGGATGTCATTATCGACCTGCTCCAGGATCTGGGGTATACCGTAATCCTTGCCGCTGACGGCGCGGAAGCGGTTGAAATCTACAGCGAGAACCAGAAGGAAATAGACCTCGTTCTTCTGGATATGGTCATGCCGGAAATGGATGGCCGTACGGCGTTTTTCCGCCTTCAGGAACTGGATCCGGAGGTGAAAGTCCTTCTTCACAGCGCATATGTATCCGAAGACGATATCCGGGATGTGCTCGCTGCCGGGGCGGTAGGTTTTCTTCAGAAACCCTATCGCATCGCGGAGCTTGCCCGCAAAATCCGGGGAATTTTCGGTTTTTCGGAACAGAACGAGAAGGAAACGTCAGCCTGACGCGCCCCACTCTCCCGGCCAGCAACAATCCTTCAGGCACACGCACACCTTGATGCTCAAATGCGCAAGTACAACACCAACACAACACCTTTTGACAACTGCGATAGCGAATTCATTACCTCCAGAACTCACGCTCGTATGAGACTCGGTACAGCGACTGCATGAAGCCAAACCATACTAAAGTATGAACTCTGACCAGCCGAAACCGCGCTATCGACTTGTCGGAGTTCATGCTTCAGCATGTCTGCCGAGTCTCATACCGGGGTATCCGGTGGCTACACCGGCGGCCACGCTCGTATGAGACTAACTGCGTTAAGCGATTCGTTACAGTCAAACCCCCGATTAGTCTCTTGTTTGGGGTATCAGGACTTTGGCCGGCGGTCATGCTCGTATGAGACTTGACCGTGAGAACGTATCCTGGCTGTATCTGCATCATTGTCTGGTCTGCGTTGCTAAGTCATTGTTGAGCTCCCTGAAAACAAAAGAAGGGTCCGGCCCGGGATGGTTTTACGAAAATTCTCGTATGGGGGAGTTTAACTCGCCATTGGGGTGTAACCGCCCGGGGGCATGCTCGTAAGGGGCATATAGCACCATAGCGTAAAGCGCCTTGACTGCCGGATCCTTTGAACTTGGGTTTTCATTGTCTGTTTACGAACTGATTTACGAACTGAGAAAATGCATACAGGATGTGTTGTTTTTTGTTTCAGGAGGTTGCGGGCTGTTCAACGGGGATGATCCGGTAGCCCAGTTCTCTGGCCCTGCGCGTAAGAGCGCGTGTTCTGCGCTCCCGGCAGCGTCGCTCATATTCCTCCAGGCCGATATCGACGTATTCTGTGCCGAACCGCAGCAGCCGGTACACATAGAGCGCGAGCTTGTGTGCGGTGGCACCCACCGCCACTGAGGCTCCGCGGCGTACTGCGACACTGCGGTAATACGCCCCCAGGGCAGTCTTTGTATTTCTTGCTGACAGGGCAGCCATTTTAAGCGCTTCATGGGTATGGTTCGAACCGATCAGCGGCTTCTTTTTACCCCCCTCGCACGCGCTTTCCACCGCTTATGGGTGTGTTAGGGGCAAGCCGTAGGTAGGAGGCAAACTGATCTTCAGTAGGAAACATGGTCACATCCGGACCGATTTCACTGAGTATGGTCTGAGCTGTGCCCACCCCGATGCCGTCTATGCTGGTAAGATCCACCCCGGAGATGCTGTACAACGCCTGGCGCAGTTGTTCTTCGCCGCGTTTTCTCATGGTTTTGGCTTTCGTTTCTTTCGCCGGTGGCGGGGCGGCTGCGTCGGTGCCCGGGATAGTTGAAAGAAGATCTAGAATTTTCTGCTCCACGTCTTTAATGGCCTGACACATATTTTCGTACATGCGAAAAGCCATGCTGAGGTTGAACAGATGCTCTTCGCGCCAGTTGCCGGTCAGTTCGCGCTGGATCTGTTCTTTGCTGAGTCTGCAGCGCGCATCCCGCATAGCCGCCAGGCGCGCAGGGTCGCGTTCGCCGTCCACGATGGCTCCGATAATGCGCATACCCGTGGCACCGGTGATATCAGCTACGGCTCTGTGTACGCGTATATTCATCACATCGAGTTCTTTCTGCATGCGTCGCAGCCAGTCGGCGCGCTGGTCGGTCAGCGTGCGCTGCATGCGGGCAAGAGCGCGGAATTTTACAATGCTGTCACCGGGGCGGAAGGCCCCCTGCAGCAGCCCGCAGGCATGAAGCTGCTGGATCCACTGGCAGTCCAGAACATCGGTCTTGCGCCCGGGTACGCTTGAAAGCGAACGCGTGTCGGTCAGAATAACTTCGAAGCCGCGGGAGCTGAGCATTTCGTAAAGAGGTATCCAGTACACCCCGGTGCTTTCCATCGCCACAGTGCTGATGTCTGCCTTCTCCAGCCACTCGGCCAGTTCCCGCAAAGAAGGCGTGTCAGTGCTGAATTCGCTGACCAGCTGCTCGCCTGTGTCCGGCTCAGAGATGCATGCCCAGTGACTTGTGCTGCCCAGATCGATACCGGCGGCTGCGGAGTTGATGATTTCCAGCGTGGACGATGACTTGCGGTTTTTCTTTTTGCGTGCCATAGTACTGCTCCTTGTGTTTCGGGGTGGATTTCACTTACGGCCACAACCGACAGTGACCGCCCCGAACTTTACTCCACCTCCGCGGAAAAGCCAACGGCGCAAACTCCGCAGTTCGCAGATCGGGATCAGAACAATAAAGCCAAACCGCCGGGCGGCGTGGAGAAAACGGAACGCCGCAAAGAGGCCGAAGTATACCGGAGACAAAGTCTCGCCGCGGGGTGTCAGGGCGGCTCCGCCGCCCGGCGGGTTGGCTCGTATGAGACTCAAGCTGGGAACGCGTGATCTTAAGGAACCCCTTTGGGGATGTGGCGGGCCTCCGCCACATATTGCGCTCGAGGCCGAGCGCATCTCCAGAAGGCGGCTTTTTTGAAGTCCGTGTTTGGGGTATCCGGACTTCGCCCGGCGGGTTGGCTGCTATCTGACGGTATCTTCGCGATGGAATATTATTTGCGGGAAGAACTGAATAGCATTATGTTATTACTAAAGGCGATTCTGGATAAGTCAACCGGAACAAGCGATATTCTCGGGGACAGTGGTAAATACATTTATTCCGGTCAGGAGGAAGTCACCATCGAAGATATAGGGCAACAAACAGCACGAACTGCGCTTGTTTCCAAAATAAAGGATATCCATACATGAACTCAGTCTCGACAAAACTGACAGATGAAGTCTTGTCACTCCCCTGTGAGGACCGGCTTTATTTGGTGGATAAGTTACTGGAAAGCCTGAATGCCCCTACGCGGGAAGAAATTGACGCGCTATGGTCTGAAGAGGCCGAACGGCGCATCGAGGAAATCGAATCAGGATCTGTCGACACGATCCCGGGGGAACAGGTGTTTCGCGAGATCCGAAAGCGCCTTGACAAATGAATTTCTCTTTCCACCCTTCTGCTCGTACTGAGCTGAATCAAGCGGTAGATTATTACAATGATTGCGAGGCGGGCTTGGGATATGATTTTCTCGAAGAAGTGTACGCCACTATACATCGAATTATGCAATATCCTGATGCATGGAGCCCAATCTCATCGAGAGCACGCCGTTGCCTGACAAGACGTTTCCCCTATGCCGTTATATACCGAATCAGCGATGAGCATGTTTACGTGATAGCAGTCAGCCACTCGCACCGACGTCCAGGATACTGGAACTCCCGGTAGACAT
>CAJXKU010000165.1 GCA_913055945.1 uncultured Lentisphaerota bacterium
AACTGGCCGAATGGAATTGATGCAAGCGGAGAATTAAGAAAAGCCCCCAGTCACTTCGTCGATATCCTTCCCACCATGCTTGATATAGCAGACGCTGATTTTTCACCCGAGTGGCGAGGAAGAAATGTACCATCGCTGGCAGGAGTAAGCCTGAGGCCGGCCCTCCACAAAGATGTCGATATCTCGCGTGAAGCCATATTTTTCAGCCACATTGGTCACCGCGGAATACGTATCGGCAACTGGAAGCTGGTAGCAGTAAAATACGGACAGTGGGAACTTTATGATATGGAAAAAGACCGATCCGAATTACACAACCTCGCAAAAAAACACCCGGAAAAAGTACAGGAAATGGCTCAATTGTGGAAACAGTACCAGGCGAATTTTGCGGAACAATCAGGGGAAAGTAGATATAAATAATATACCCCGATCTCTACTATCCAAAAAATCTCATAACTATTAACTTTTATGAGTAATCACTTCAACATCACAACCTTGGTGGAAAACACTGTCCAAAAGCATGGCTTGCTGGCAGAGCATGGGCTTGCATTCTGGCTCCAGCTAGAAGATTTCAGCATCCTCTTCGATACTGGGCAGACGGATATCATAGAACATAATGCCAAACTATTGGGTATTGATCTGGAAACCGTGGATACCATAATGCTCAGCCATGGTCATTACGACCATACGGGCGGGCTTAACACAGTGCTTAACTCTGTAAAAACCAACACACCTGTATTTATGCATCCACAGGCACTAAACCCGAAATTCGTTAAGCAGCCTACGGGGCGGCCAAGATACAATGGGATTCCTGAGAAATGCAAGACGGCCTTAAACAACTTTGAGAACATAAAAACCATTTCCGAACCGGCTAAGATAACTGACAGCGTATGGTGCACCGGCCCTATACCAAGAAATACATCCTTTGAAGATGCAGGCGGCGCGTTCTTTAAAGACGTTGACTGCCATACTGAAGATGACATCTCTGATGACCAGGCTGTTTTTATCGACACACCGTTCGGCCTGGTTGTCGTTCTGGGATGTGCGCATGCAGGCATAATAAACACTCTCACATACATCAAAGAACTAAAGCCCGGACGCCCCATCCATACCGTGGTCGGGGGAACCCATTTAGGCAATGCGCCTGCCGATCGAATCGAAAAAACAATAGACGCCCTGAGAAAATTCAATATTCAACAACTTTATCCTGTCCACTGTACGGGCTTTCATGCCACCGCCAGACTATGGAAGGAATTCCCCGGGCGGGTCGGGGTCTTACCGGTCGGGCAAACGCTAAAGTTATAACCAGGAGTACCAAAGTATATGCCGGAACAACCAACCGAAGAACAGAAGCAGCAAATGGCCGCAGAACAAGAGGCTGTAAATAACCGCGTCGGTAGAATTAAAAACCGTATCCTGGTACTGTCAGGCAAGGGCGGCGTAGGCAAAAGCACAGTTGCTGCCAGCCTCGCAACTTCACTTGCCGAACAGGGCTGCAAAACAGGACTTCTGGATGTGGATATCCATGGTCCGAGCATTCCCCAGCTTGTAGGTCTTACGGGGTTGCCTCCCGGACTGGAGGGAACTGGAGCAACGGAGGAAGAACTCCAACCAATGCGGGCAGCAGATAATCTGCATGTCATGTCTATAGGATTTCTTTTGGAAAATCCGGAACAGGCAGTGATCTGGCGGGGTCCCATGAAATACAACTTAATTAAACAATTTTTGAAGGATGTCGCGTGGGGTGACCTCGATTACCTGGTTGTTGACTCACCGCCGGGCACCGGCGATGAACCGCTGGCAGTAGCGCAGATGCTCGGATCTCCATCTCATGCGCTGGTGGTTACCACGCCGCAGGAATTATCCGTATCGGATGTCAGAAGGTGTGTTACATTCTGTCGAAAAGTTGAAGTTTCACTTCTGGGAGTAGTAGAAAACATGAGCGGGTTTATATGCCCACACTGCGGTGTGGAGACAAATATCTTCGACAGCGGCGGTGGTCAGTCAATGGCTGAAAAAATGAATATCCCCTTTCTGGGAAAAATACCGCTCGACCCGCATATCGTCGCAGCAGGAGACAGCGGGGTACCCTATAGCCAAGCTGTTGCGGAGACCCCGGCAAAACAATCGTTAGAAACGGTTACTGCAAAAATTACAACCTCACTGAAAGCGTGATGAAAAAACTTAGAAACATCGAATTGCGTCAACGCGCCCTGAAATTGCTGGCGGTAGATACGATCTATAACAAGGAACAGATAAAACACAATTTCCGTCGCCAGATGAAGCTCGTCAACCCGCACGTTCCTAATCGTTTCCAACAATTTGTGCCAGGTTATTCAAATGCTGAAATTGCTCGTCTGATTATTCAATCCTATCGCTTTTTGACTTTTGGAGCCGGGGCCACAACCATGCTCGAAGATGATGACCTGGTGGGCACCATGCTGGAAGGAGACATCACACCGCTGTCAGAAACGACGACTGACGAGGACTGGAACGTCAACCAGTTCTACGACCAGTATCGTCACTCAATCTGGCCGGAAGCCTCTGACGAAGAAAAAGAAAACGCTAAGCATAAGTTCCGGTAGTGAGCAAACCCGGTATCGAAGTCCCTTTTATTACGTTACAGGTTTCGACTTTAAAATGTTAGAATCCTGTTCTGATGTTTTATCCTGGTTAAATCCAGCGTAAAGTTCGTTTCACCACGCTTCCATAAACAGACATTATCATGATGAACCACCGCTAATCCCACGTATTGAGCACCTGCATCATCGATGAAGTCACCCCATTCTTCAGCACCGTAATTTTCAACTGTAAACAATGGTGCTTAATAAAGTAATACATAGAACACTTGCCAATCCGCACATGGACGATATGTTATGCCACAGATGGACGCCTTGTAAACCCGCACATGGACGAACTGACAAACTACAATCAGCCGAAACTATGCAATACTATCCACGTACTATTGAGCACACGTTGAGACAAGCGTTAGCAGATACACCGGTCGTCTGCTTGTTAGGGCCACGACAATGCGGGAAGACAACTTTAGCCAAATATTTAGATCCTGAACGGCCGTATATGAGCTTTGACGACGATGTCTTGCTGGCTGCCGCAAATAATGATCCCCGCGGCTTTATTGCCGCTTTACCCAACGCCGCTACCCTGGACGAAGTTCAACGGGTTCCTGAATTACTTCCAGCCCTTAAACTCTCCGTAGATCAAGATCGATCGCCAGGAAGATTTCTGCTTACAGGGTCTGCTAATTTACTTCTATTACCAACGGTTAACGAATCACTGGCTGGGAGGATGGAGATCGTGTGTTTACATCCGTTTACCGAATCGGAGAAAGAGCAGACTTCTGGAACTTTTCTGGAAAGAGTTATCACCAACAAACTTGAGCCGGAAATTCAAGGTCGGGAAGCGGCTCCGCCAAAGGAAGTGATACGACGAGTGGCTACGGGCGGTTATCCAGAACCGATGACGCGTTCACTACCGCGAGCGCGGCAATGGCATAGACAATATCTTAACTCTATTATTCAGCCTGACGTAAAGACGGTGGCAAATGTCCGGGGTGAGAGGGAGTTGGCCCGTCTTCTCGAAGTAGCGGCCCTGCGTACATCAACCCTTTTGAATGCCAGTGCATTGGGCAAGGAGCTGGGATTGTATAGGGAGACGGTTGAACATTATCTTGGCGTATTGGAAAAACTCTACTTGATTCGCCGGCTGCCCGCTTGGCACCGTAATGCGGCTAAGCGTTTAGTCAAAACAGCAAAGTTGCACGTGATAGACAGCGGGTTAGCAGCCGGGCTTGCGGAATTCCTGCCTGAAGACTGGCTCCCACAACAGAGCTTTTTTGGCCAGTTATTTGAATCATTCATAGTTCAGCAGATCATAGCTCAGGCTTCCTGGACAGATACTGATCTACGCTTTTGGCATTATCGTGACAAAGATAAAGTGGAAGTTGATCTGGTTGTAACACGGGGGCGTAAAGCGTGGGGAATTGAAGCAAAAAGTTCCTCTACAGTGAAGAAGAACGATGGACGTGGACTGCGACGACTTGCGGATCAATGTGGTACCGATTTCCAAACCGGAATTCTATTGTATGCAGGAGATGAGACGTTTAATTTGGGAGACAAACGCCTTTGGGCAGTTCCGGTCAAGAAACTGTGGGAGCTTTAGACCAAATTTCGCATTTTGCGTCATAAGTCATTGCGGTTCAACAATCGGGTTTTCTGTGGCACTACAAAAACGATTGTTTTTTATGCTTTTACGTGATTTTTTCAGCAGTATCTCGTCCTCGGTAAAATGCTTGTAATGCATCAGTCTGTAGGTACGGCGCATAGAGATATGGAACTGGAATTTCTCAAGGATATTTTCGAGCTTTCCAAGGTCAACCTTTTCTGGGTGAGAAAGCTTCGACGGGTTCAGCAATAACCGTCCTCGAGGTTTGAGAATGCGCTTGATGTTATCGAACAGCAATTCCCAGTCACCCACATGCTGGAGGACATCGAAAACCAGGACTGCATCAATCGTATCATCATTTATATCTGCAAAGGCATTTTCCTCCGTCCCTTCTTTTTCTTCCAGGCGTTATGTTGCGTTCTACGTTATGTTGCGAACACGGTGGATTTTGTGCCTCCAGGTGCTCTTGTTTCGGGATTATTCGCAACATAATGTTTTTTTCTTGAAAGTCGAGTCAGGAAGTTGATAACGTCCGGGCTTTTCCATTGAGGTTGTTCCGGGGTGCCGCTGTTTGTCGGCGGCGGGACTTTATCCAGAGCGGCTCGTTTGCGTTCGACGCTGACTTCGACGTATTGGCTGGTGGTGCCGATGTCTGCGTGCCCGAGCCAGTCGCGGACGATGAAGATGTCGATGTCGGCTTCGATGAGATGCAGTGCGGCTGTGTGCCGGAAGACGTGGGGCGTAATCCGGCGTTCACGCAGAGAATGACACTCTGCGGCCGCTGTATCGGCGTGCAGTTGTGTACGTCTGCCGATGCCGAAGCGTGTCATCGGGTTGCCTCTGTTGTTCAGGAACAGATGCTCGGATCGGATGCCTGTCTGTTCTCTGAGATTAAGATAGTGGCGGAGCGCTTCGGCTGTTTCGCCCCAGAGCGGGACAACCCGGCGCTTCCGGCCTTTGCCGGTCAGTGTAACTTCCGCGGATGTTTCGAAGCGGATGTCCGAGACGGTCAGATCGGCGATTTCCTGTACCCGGGCGCCGCTGTTGTACAGCAGCTTTATGAGGGCGTGGTCGCGCGCTCCCAGCAGCGTTTCGCTGTCTGGTGCGAGCAGTATTGCCTCGACCTCATCGCGTGTCAGGCTTGGCGGCGGTCGGTGGTCGGTTTTCTTGGCGCGTATGGCCTGAATGCGGGTGTTGATTTTCATCAGCTCGGGGATGGTGCGTGCCAGGAAGCTGAAGAATGATTTGATCGCGGCCAGACGCTGATTTCTGGTGGCCTCGCAGTTCTGCCTGCCGGTCTCGGCGTAGTCGAGGAAGCCCAGGATGAGTTCGCGCGTGAACATGTCCATGCAAAGGCCTTCGGGGCCGACTTCGTGTTGGTCGCAGGCGTAGTTGATGAGCAGCTTCATACAGTCGCTGTAGCTGGCGACGGTGTTTTCGCAGAGACCGCGCTCCGAGGCGAGATATACGGTGAAGAATTTGGTTATTAAATGGCTGAACGAGATATTCATAATGTTTATTCCTTATTTTTATTGAAGTAGTTATTGAACTTGTTAGAGGCCGGTTGCAGTTCGGCGGCGTCCAGGTGGACGTAGAACTGAGTGGAGGATATGCTGACATGGCCCATGGCGTTGGCGAGCACGGGCAGCAGAGCCTGGACGTTTTCTCCAGCCTCGCGCCAGCGGGCGATGCAGCGGCAGGCGAAGTTGTGCCTGAGGTCGTGCAGTCTGGGCGGCGGGTCGCCGTGCAGCCCGCAGCGGCAGCACAGAGTTCTGAACGCGATGTGGCTCTGGGCGTAAGTGAGCCGCCCGTCCTTTCCTCCGGGCAGCAGGGGTGCAGACAAGGCGGTAGGGGCGTGGCGTGAGCGAAGGTCAAGCCAGTCACCGAGAGCTTCGGTCGCGGACGGGGTCATTGACACAAGCCGGTCCTTTGCGAACTTGCCGCGACGGACGTAGAGTGTGCCGCAGGGCAGATCGACGTCGCCGAGGTTGAGCTTGAGAGCCTCCGAGATGCGCAGTCCGGTCGAGTACAGAAGACCGATCAGAAAGCGTACCGTTTGCGGGGCAATGGGATGCTGCATCCGCAGAACGGGCGTGGCGTCCATCAGTTCCCGTATCTGTTCGGGATCGATACGGTAGAAACGTACCCTGCGAGGATGGCACGGCTCTATGTTGGCCGGCATAACCGCCGTTTCGGGATGCAGTCCCTGCAGATATTGACTGAACACGCGAACAACCGACAGGTATCCTTCCTGTGTGCCGGGTGAGAGCTCGGCGATGGAAGCCTGATAGCGACGGAACACGTCGCCTTGCAGCACGCCGTCGGGACAGTCCCGCCGGGTGAGAAAACGGTCGAACAGTTTCAGGCTGTCAGTCTGGGTTCGGTAGGTATATCCCTGCATGCGCTTATAGGTGATAAAATCGCCCATGGCAGCGGCAAGAGGGCCGTTGAAGTTGGGTTGGCGAGTCATAGTTCACCTCCCGGCCACGGCAGCGCAGCCTGTCGGAGGGCGTCGGTATCGATTTTACCGTAGATCAGCGTGCTGTCCGGATCGCGGTGTCCCATAAGGTCCGAAATGTCTTTGAACGGAACCAGCCCGGTCATGCGGGCAGCAAAGGCATGGCGGAAACCGTGTGTGCCGCGAGAGACGCCCGCGGGCAGTTCCAAACCGAGTTCGGTAATGCGCCGGCGTATTATCCATGACAGACATTGGGCCTGAAGCGGACGGAATGGCTCCGTGAGCGTAAGAAAAACCTCCGGGAGAGGAGAAGTTGGGCGGGTATGCAGGATATACTCTGACAATCGGTTGCGGTGCGGACCAATGTGCAGGAAAAAGCGTTTCAGATAGGCCAGTTGATGGCACGCGGTCTCTGAAGTGGTCTGTCGCACTTCGAGAGCGTGCCTGCGGTATTGTTCATAGAGAAGTTGAAAGGAATCCGGCAGCGAAAGCTCCGGCGACGATTTAAAACAAGAGGCATAGATCATGATATATCTCCTTTAATTTGGCTTTATTGCCAGAGAAAGAAGATAACTCAAGATTATGCATTATGTTGCGTAACACAAGAAATTAGAATGTCCGCAGGCACAAAATCCACCGTGTTCGCAACATAACGTAGAACGCAACATAACGTCACCTGTATCTGCCATTCGTACTGCTGCTCTTCGCCTACAGGCACCGCTATAGGTAGAGAGGGTTGCTGCGTGTCATTATGCGGCAGTTGCCTGGAAGGCGATGGCTATTGTTTATTTGTCGTATGCTGAGTTATGATAGTATGTGTCAGGGCGTTCGGGCATAATAACACCTCCTTTTTTATTTTTAATTTCAAAACAGGAAGTACAATTGCCCGAATGTCCCTGTTTT
>CAJXKU010000166.1 GCA_913055945.1 uncultured Lentisphaerota bacterium
CCGTCCAAAGCCGTGCTGAAGCAGAGACGCAAAAGGAAAGCCGGCAGAACCGTACCCTGCAGATCCTTGTGGCAGAGGACGAAGAGAGTCAGCGGGAGATGCTGTACGACCTCCTGGGTGATGAAGGGCATGGTGTAGTTGCGGCGGCAGACGCTGCTGACGCGATGGCGTACTTCAATGCCGGCGCGTACGATCTGGTCATCACCGACCGGGCGATGCCCGGAATGGGCGGGGACGAATTCGCAAAATGTGTAAGGGAGAAGGTGCCTGACAAGCCGGTCATCATGATCACCGGCTTCGGTGATATGATGGATGCTGCAGACGCGAAACCGGAAAACGTGGATATTCTCGTGTCGAAACCCTTAACCGCCGAAAAACTGCAGGAGGCGATTACGGAAGTAATAAAATGAACAGAGCGAGGGACAATACTGCCTTCCATCGTAAACAAATATCCTGAAGCGCATCTTTAGTGGAAATGCGATCAGAACGAGTCGTGTTAGACGAGTACGCTGGTGGCCGGGGCGTTTACTGTAATTTCCGCGTGTAGTTGAAGCGTTGGCCGGGTGAAGAGTATTTTGCTGCTAAACGTTTCCACTCGTCGAAAGGCGCGGGCGAGCCGACGAAGTCAGCAGCCAACCATCGAGCGTTTATCCGGGAATTGGAAAGATCTGACAGGTCATAGGGCGTCCTGCTGCGTAAGACGTGAATGTCGCTCCATGTCTCCAGGTTGACGTTGATGCCGCGTGCGTCATGCAGGGACCGGCTGTTTTGCGGGAGTCGGCAGTGGAGATCTGCTCGGGATATTGCGAGGGGAGGGCGGGCGAATATGTAGACACAGCAGGGGAGGGGAGAGTGAGCGGTGCAGGCTTCCATAACCGCCCGGTCCGCCTCGCTTGAAACAGTGACACACGAGGCGTTGTTTTCTTTGAACGTCTGCGCTGCCAACGGGTTGAGAATGGGCAAGCCGGGGCCGGTTTCTATCTGTGCCTTCGCCTCGCCGGCTACATTCCAGCCGTCCCAGCTGTTGACTTCCAGGGGGAGTCCATACTGGGCGGCCGTTATGGCGAGTTGTTGTACGTGAGGGAGGTCATGCTCGAACCACACGGGAGGTAGGGAGATGATGAAGTGTCTCCCGGCGAACTGCTGTTTTAACTCGGGGATACGTTCAGTTTGGGCATCCACGATGACAAAACTTTCGATACGCGTGTCATGTTCAAAAGCGCTCAGATCATTTTGACGAATCCGTACCCGGTTCGGCGGTTGACCGAGGGGAATGCGATTCGCTTCGTGCGGGGCATCAGGCCGCAAACGTTCTTTGAGAGCGGGGGGCAGTTTGTCTGATTTTATGCCGCTGTCTTTCCGGGCGGCTGTTGTGCTGTGCAGAAAGCTTGAGATGCGTTCTCTGATCGCTTTAGCGGTCCGGCGCGGAATCAATTTCTCGGGTTGGTCTGTGTGGAATGTGGCCAGCGGCATGTTCTGGATCCGTTTCTGCTTCAGGCTTTCGCCTAATTGCTGCAACGATACTGACCGGGAGGGATTTCTGATGCCGGAGGCGGGCAGGTTCCATTCGTCTTCATCTTCCGCGGTCGAGCAGACGCACTGAAGTTTATCTTCACTCGTGGTGATTCTCAGCGTGTATCCGGCCGCGTGTTCGCTCGAAGAGGAGTCTTTATGTTCTCCTGTCGTTGAATAGGAAGGGGGCTGTGCCTGCTCCCGGGGCTCCGTGTTCGTGGATGGGCGGGCGGCAGCTCCCAGAACATCTTGAGGCCTGCCGTCGAGGTAACCGTTTGTAAAAACGCGCCCCGTGTAATCTCCGAGTTGGTCGACCAGATGCTGTACAGACGCTGGGGATGCCCCATCCAGCACTTGCCGGTAGGCGGTGACGGCGAGCCGTGTCCACGCAGGCGTTTTCAACCGCCCTTCGATCTTGAATGAGCTTACCCCGGCGGCGCTCAATTCGGAGAGGCGATGGATGAGGCACACGTCACGCATAGAAAGGTAGCGTTCCCACTCGGTGTCATCTGCGGTCCATGGCACCCTGCAGGGGCTCGTGCAGAGGCCGCGATTGCCGCTGCGCCCGCCACCCCAGCTGGAAAGCAGACAGCGCCCTGACACGGAGAAGCACAGAGCCCCCTGGACGAAGACTTCTGTCTCTACGCCTTCGACGTTTGAGGCTTTGGTGATTTCCTCCAGCGTCATTTCCCGCGGCAGTACCACTCGATCGATACCCACGCGGCGGGCGGCGTTCATTCCGGCAGAACTTGTGATGGCCGCCTGCGTACTCCAATGAAATTGCATGTCCGGGAAATACGGCCGCAGAAGCAAAAGGGCGGGGTCGGTTATAAGCGTACAGTCTACGCCTGTATTCTGTGCCTCCCGGAGAATACGTGCCGCCTCTCCGGTTTCCCGATGGGAGAGGTCGGTGTTCAGGGTGAGAACAGCTTTGAGGCCGGAACGATGAAGCGTTTCCACGATTCCCGAGAGTTCACGGGCGTAAAAGTTTCGGGCCCTGCGGCGTGCATTGAGCGTCTTGAGGCCGAAATAGACAGCATCTGCGCCGGCTTCTACAGCTGTTTTGAGCTGTTCCCAATCGCCGGCGGGTGCGAGTAATTCCGGTTTTGCTTCGAGTCCGGTCATCAGATATTATCCGTAATACGGGGTGTTGATTGCATCACAAAAATGGTAACCTTCGAAATTTGCGAAAGTTGGCTCCATGGAATCGTGCAGCAGTATTCATGCTCAGGGCCTGAACTGCGACTTGACGCGCTGTAATTCTTCTTCGGCTTCCCGGACAAAGTTGTTAATGATCTCCTGGACCGAACTTTCTTCATGTACGAGGCCTACCGACTGGCCAGCCATAAGGGAACCGTGATCGATGTCTCCGTCCTGAACAGCCTGCCGGAGGGCTCCCATCCAGAATCTTTCCACCTCCTCCTGCGCGTTTTCGCGGGTGACCTCGTCCTGATCCAGTTTATGAATGAGGTCCAGCTGCAACTTCCGGAAATCTTCCATACCCTTGTTGCTCAGCGCTCGTACGGCCACGACAGGTAATCGGCTGTCATACTGAGGGGTGGCCACAGCATTTCGGGCATTCGCTTTGCGGAATTTCTGTTTGAACTCGGGGTGTGCTTTACACTCTTCGGCAAGCACGAAGCGCGTGCCCATCTGGACGCCGGACGCCCCCATAAGCAGCAGGTGTGCACCCATTTTCCCGCTCGCTATGCCGCCTGCGACGAAGACCGGAATATCTTCGAGTTCGAACAACACCTGCTGGAGTAATACAGTGAGGCTGACGTGGCCCACATGTCCGCCTGCCTCCATGCCTTCGAGGATAATCGCATCCGCGCCGTACCGGATCATTCTTCTGGCAATGGAAAGGGTGGAGGCAAAACACATGACTCTGGCGCCGCTTTGCTTCGCCATCCTGATCTCCTCAAGATTCGGAAAGCTTCCGGCGAAAATGATAAAGGGCAGCTCCAGATCGCAAACCATCTCGAGCTGCTCCCGGTAGGCAGGCGCAACCGTAACGAGATTGACGGCGAAGGGGCCGGAGGTAAGTTTCCTCGTTGCCTCGATCTGTTTTTTCAGTTCGTCAGCGGGCGTGTTCCCTGCGGCCAGGGAGCCGAAGGCGCCGCTGTTGCTGACGGCAGCCACGAGTTCAGGTTCACTGATCCATGTCATCGCGCCGCACATGATGGGGTATTGTGTTCCCAGGAAGTCATTGCCCGTCTGGAAAAATCGGTTTGTCAGATTCTGTTGAGTGTGGTTGTTGTCCGTCATGATCTTTTGCATCTCCTGATCCTGGTTGAATTATGCATTGTCGCGGTTTGTTTGTGGCGTGGACGGGGGGAATGGGCTTTCCGGGGCATCGATTTCGGGTGCTGAACGATTCAAGGCGGGGAAGCCGAGCAACTCCGCCGTTTGCTGGAAGTCGTTCGGGATGTCGGCCATAAACTCCTTTGTTTGTCCTGTGGCCGGATGAGGGAATGCGAGTTTCCAGGCATGCAGCATCTGCCGCGGCGGCTGGACAGGAAGATCCCGCTGCTTGCCCCCGTAAACATCGTCGCCCAGTACGGGATGATAAATATGGGCGAAGTGTACCCGGAGTTGATGTGTTCGGCCGGTTTCGATGCAGGCTTCCACCAGGGAAGCGTTGTGGTGCGTAGAAAGCACCCTGTAGTGTGTTGTTGCGGGTTTGCCGTCGTTGGCAACAGTCATTTTCCGGCGCTGTGTGGGGTGTCTTTGTATCGGTTTCCGGATTGTGGCCGTTTTGGCGCCGAATTCTCCCTGCACCAGCAGGAGGTACGTTTTCTCCACGCGTCGTTCAGCGAAGGCGGTTTTCAGTTGTCGGCGAGCCGTTTCGTGTTTTGCGATTACCATTGTCCCCGTGGTGTCTCTGTCGAGCCGGTGGACGATTCCGGGGCGGCGTGTTTCGTCCACCAGTTCCCTGAATACCTCTTCGTCGTAGGCAAGCAGCGCATGAGCCAGAGTCCCTGTTTCGTTCTCGCGAGCGGGGTGGACGATGAGGCCTGAGGGTTTGTTAATCACGAGGATGTCCGCATCTTCGTACAATACATTCAGAGGTATCGACTCTGCCTGCATGTGTACGCCGTCCTCGGGGGGCCACTGGACCGTGATACAGTCCCCGGCTGTTACACGCTGTGCCGTCTTACACGGCGTCTCGTTCAAAAGCACCTGGTTTTCCCGGATAAGACGCTGAAAAAAACCACGGGTATAGCCTGAGTAATTGCCGGGCAGTACGCGATCCAGACGTTCGTCATCGAACGTTTCGGGAACCCGGAATGTGGAGATATGAACATTCTCCTCGTGTTGTGAACTATCGGATGGCGTCATTTCTGCGGCACATACCTCGAGATTGAATCAGTTGAACTGTCGATTTGTGCAGAGAATCAGATGCATCAGTCGGCATATCCGTGTAGGATGACATCTTACGGAATTGCGCTTCTCTTTCTTGTATTACGACTGCTGTTGTGCCCCTGGGTTCCGGCGGTAGTAGATCCATACCCAGATCGCTGCTCCGCCCAGCACAGCGGGGATGCACCACCATTGCGCTGTTGTCAGCCCTCCCGGGCGGGTGATATAATCGCCGCGCATAAACTCCGTACTGAAACGGACCGCGGCGTAAGTGACGACATACGTTAAAAAGAGAGTGCCTTTTGCCGGTGTGCGGAATTTTTCCAGCAGCAGTATCAGGAGACATATTGCGAAATTACCGCCTGAAGCGATGAGCTGTACCGGTACGACCGGCACGATAGGGTCGATTATACCGTTCTGCGCTTGTGTTCCGGCAATGTGTGAGTAATGCTGATATGGATAACTCACCGACAGGAAGCCGTCCCATGGTTGGCCGAAGCAGCATCCGTTGATAAAACATCCGATCCGCCCGATACCGTGACCCAGAGCGATGACGGGGGCGAAAAGATCGGCGACGTTCGCTATACTGTGATTTCTGTACCGGCATGTGAGAATGATCACCGCAGCCGCTCCGGCGAAGCCGCCGTAGAAGACAAGCCCCCCCTGGTCTATGCGGATGATTTGAAAAAGGTTGTCCTGAAAGTGCGACCAGTTTTCGATGACGTATAACAGGCGTGAGCCCAGAATTGCCCCGATAACCCCGAAGAAAGCAAGATCGGCTGCCTGTTCTTTCTGTATGAATGCTGATCGGCGGGCTCGGTGCATCAACAAGAGAAATGCGGCGAAAAATCCGCCGGCGGCAAAAATTCCGTACCAGCGTACAGTGAGACTGCCTGCTTCAAATGCAATCGGATCCATTCCGTATTTTCCTATAAGTTTGTCGTTAAATTTGATATTGAATCCGGACACACTCGTTCGGAACGGTTTCATGCAGTTACCTGGCTGCTTGCTGCGATTATTTAATGCAATTACGAGCCGCAGCGAGACCATGCATCCCCGGATAGCGTAATGACACTATAATATCGGAACGAGTATTGGAAAGATGGTTACGTATTTTCGCGGGTTGGCATGAAGGTGTGCCATGCTAGATTCTGCACGGTGAATGATAACATTGCGCGGCATGTGAGCAGGAAGCGTGGGAGAAGCAAAGCGAATGTCTTCTGATTTTGAACAAATATCCTTCCTTTCGTTGCGCAAAACGCCCTACAGCGAGAGCAGTCTGGTGGTGGCGGGAATTTCGCCTGAACGTGGTCAGGTGCATTTTCTGGTGAAAGGAGGGCGGAAGGTTAGTAAAAAAGGCGGTGTCCCCGTCGATGTTTTTCGTATCTTTGAAGTGACTTATCGGGCTTCA
This sequence comes from uncultured Lentisphaerota bacterium, assembly GCA_913055945.1. Classification (GTDB taxonomy): domain Bacteria; phylum Verrucomicrobiota; class Lentisphaeria; order Oligosphaerales; family CAJXKU01; genus CAJXKU01. Next base: position 6,287 of record CAJXKU010000166.1, read on the forward strand.
AAATCCGATTTAAAATTGTGGCAGGCCGCGAGCCTGATTGAGGATCTGGGTGGAATTGCGAAAAGTTCGCAGAGTATGTGGGTAGCCGGATGGCTGGGCAGGTTTGCCCTTATGAATGTGGCTGAAGGCGTGCCTTGTCCGGCGTTCTTCCGGGCGATCCGGCAGGCGTTGTATCGCCTCTGTGTGGCGATTGACCTGGACGAAGATACGAGGCAGATTCTGTTTCGGACGGCGGAGGTAGGCCCTTTGCTTGTTTTTCTCCAGGAGCATGGTCTGCTGTCGGCTGAAAGTACGGGGTCGGGACTCGATAAAACGACGGATCTGCAGAAGCTTCTGGATATGGCGGAGGGAAAAAGAGGAATTCCGCGGTTGGCTCCGGAGGATTGGGATCGGTTGAGAGAATGGTGTGTGTCGTTGCTGAAATACGGCGATTATCGAGTCCCCTGACAACTGCGGAACTGCGCAACTGCGTTGAGCAAGTACCCTGACAATTGCATTGAGCACATATTTGCGTTCAGCCTTTGTCCCGGGATTTATAATGGTCTGAGTTCCGCCTTCAGGCGGAAAGTCGAAGGGAGCTTCAGCGAGCGCTGTGGTGGAACAGTGCACAGTGCTGAATTCATGGCGTGTGACTACTTACACATCGGGTGCCGTCGGCTGAAGCCGACGCCGAACTTCCGCTTAAAAGCGGAACTCAGGCGAACGTCCGCTCGTATGAGAAAACTGCGTTTAGCGTGTCAAACTGCGTTTAGCGTGTCAAACTGCGTTTAGCGTGTCAAACTGCGTTTAGCAAGTCGTTTACTTGTGATCCGCAGTTTGTCTCTTGTTCGGGGTGTCAGGATTTGGCCGGCGGCCATGCTCGTATGAGACTAACTGCGTTAAGCGATTCGTTACAGTCAAACCCCCGATTAGTCTCTTGTTTGGGGTGTCCGGACTTTGGCCGGCGGTCAGGCTCGTATGAGACTCGGTACCGCGACTGTATGAATCCAAAGCATACTAAAGTATGAACTCTGACCAGCCGAAACCGCGCGATCGACTTGTCGGAGTTCATGCTTCAGCATGTCTGCCGAACCTCATACCAGCGTGGCCGCCTACGAAAGCGTAGGATGTACCCGATAAGAAACTACGCGCGGTACTGACGGTAAATAATCGCCCCACGCAGTGGTCTCATACCGGGGTGTCAGGGCGGCT
>CAJXKU010000167.1 GCA_913055945.1 uncultured Lentisphaerota bacterium
GGGTGGTCGTGGCCTGAAGAATCGGGCGTAATCAGCGCTTTTCTGATCAGGTCCCGGTAGACAGTTTGATTCACCCAGTCCCAGACCGCTCCCCCGCTCAGCCGTCGATGTTTCTCCACCACATCCCAGAAATCGGAGAAACCGGCCAGACTGTTCCCCATAGAATGTGCGTATTCATCCATGAACGATGGACGTCCCGAGTTCTTCCCATATCTTTCAAGCTGGTCCGGGCTCGGATACCGGGGACCCACAATGTCTTCAAATGGAGCACCCCCCTTGTTACCTCCATACATCCAGCCCGGCGGTGTTTGATCAATCTCCCTGCACCGCTCGACCATCTTTTCCAGATTGCCCCCGTATCCGGATTCGTTGCCGGCGCTGTACATGACGACCGCGCAATTATTTTTATCGCGCTCCACCATGCTGACCCCACGGTCCACGTATGTTTCCGCCAGTTCCGGGTTTTCGGACAGATCCGGGTTCCCATGGGCTTCGGTGTTGGCCTCGGCTGCGACATACATGCCGTACTCTTTGGCCAGTTCCAGAAACTCGGGGTCGGCCGGATAGTGAGACGTCCGGACCAGATTGACATTATGTTTCTTCATCAGTTCAAGGTCTTTTTTCACCAGACGTCCCGGGATCGTTCGACCATGTTCAGGTGAATGCTCGTGTCTGTTAACACCATGAAATTTTACGCGTCGGCCGTTCACAATAATGGCCTCCTTTCCGGCTTCGGACGCAATCTCTACCTCTTTAAATCCGATGGTGTCACTTATGATTTCGGTCCCGTTCGGCCCCGTAAGTTTTAATACCAGCACATACAGATTGGGGTTCTCCGCGGACCACTTGTCCGGATTGTTGACCGTCTCCTGCAATGTGTAATCGGCAGAGGTGGAAGGATTGATCGTTTTCGACGGAGACTCGAAACTAATTATACGCTCGTGCTCGTCATTGTACAGCTCGATTTTCACATGGTACTCACCACCCCGTTGCGAGCTGTAATTTTTCACTTCAGCGGTTACGCCCAGGCTGGCGTCGCGGTAATCTTCGTCCAGGTCAGTGGTGACTTTATAATCCCGTAAATGAACTTTCGGCGTGGCGAAAAGATAGGCATCCCGATAAATGCCGCTGAAACGCAACGCGTCAATATCCTCGGTATAACTTCCTTCACACCAACGATAAACACGGGCGGCGAGAACATTGGGTCCCGACCGGAGTTTCTCTGTAATTCGGAATTCGACGGGAGTAAAAGATCCCTGACTGTAGCCCAGATATTCTCCGTTCAACCAGTAAAAGGCAGCGGACTTAACCCCTTCAAAATGCAGAAACACCTCTCGATTATCCCAATTATCGGGGATAGAAAAGCTTGTTCGATAAGAACCGACGGGGTTAACCTCCACCGGCACGTTGGGGAACGAAAGGCCGAAGGCGTTTTGCATCAAGCCGACGTTTTTGTAGATCACTTTGCCATATCCGTGCATCTGCCAGCAACTGGGCACGGGGATCTCCGCCCAACTGCCGGCATCGTAATTCTGCCGATGAAAATCGGTGGGCAGATCCGAGGAGTTTCTGTCCCACCTAAACTTCCATTGCCCATTGAGCGACTTGTAATAAACGGAATTTTCAAAATCGTCTGTCAGCGCATTTTCTATGGAGGTATAGGGAGTTATGGGCACGTGACATGCCGTTTGGCCTTCGCCGATCATCTCAGGGTTCTCAATGTATTCCTCCGGTTTTCCCTTTCCCGGCCCTTGGCCGACAGCCGGATTGTGAAAAGAGAAAACAAGAATGCCCACGATGCTGAAAAAAAGAATACGTTCAACCGACGAGTAAACAGGAGAATGCATATAATCAGCCGCCTTTTTCAACCAGTGTTCTGAATGCAGAAATCCAAGTCAATGTTGCAGGGTGATATTATACCTCTTTAACCGCTGCTGTGTAAAAAAACACCCCGGAACCATACTTTTTTACTTGCCCTCTCCCTATATCTCGAAATAATGCAGGATCTCTTCTCTGCCCGACCGGATCAACGTAAAGCCTGCATCTGCTCCACGCGATTTCCGGGAGCGTGATCGTACTCGAGGGTTTTCTAAGATAATACACCCAACGATTAAGACTGCGATCAAGACTGCGATTAGGATTAAGGATGTAGTAGAGCTCAGTTCAGAACTTCGACTCGTCGGAGTTCATGCTTCAGCATGTCTGCCGAGTCTCATACTGGGGTATCCGGTGGCTAACCTCGGCGGTCAGGCTCGTCAGGGTTAGCTCACAGAAGAGGCATTCAGCCCCGAAACGGTTTCAACGCGCGCTCCTTACGGTAAAAAACATCCAGCCCGAGGAACACTGCCCCAACGGCTGTAAGAACAAAACAGACCACTGCAAAGACATCCCCGTGACGTGTATACCACGTCGTTCCGTTCTGTTCAGGAAGCGGAACAAAATACGTTCCCTGCCCCCGGTAGAAAGGGCTGCCCGTCGCCGGGTCACGTAATACGCCCGTTACGCGGCCGTCCGGATACACCAGACAGCTGTAGCTGTTATTTCCCACCCGCAGCAAAGGCCTTCCATTCTCAACCGCTCGGAAAACTGCATGGATCATGTGCTGCCGAGGTCCTGCACTTCGCCCGTACCATGCATCGTTCGTTATCGTCACCAGCATGTTCGCACCTCTTTTCACGAAACGCCGACTGATGCCGGGAAAGACATCTTCGTAACAGATATTCACGCCGCAGCGACGCTCGGGCGTTAACCGGAACAATGTATACTCCTGCCCGCTGGTAAGGCTATGCCCTAAGGGGATAACCTCCTTCACCCAGGGCCATAAACGCTCCAGCGGAATGTATTCGCCGAACGGGACGAGGTGCGTCTTTCTATAATGTTCAAGGATACGCCCTTTTTTATCCAGCTGGAACACAGAGTTATACGCACGAACGTTTTGCTCTTTGCTACGGCCACCCCCTTGACCGCTGTTCGCGGAGGCAGAGGATTCCTCCACGGCCTGGTAATCCGTACTGCCGATCAGCATCGGTGTCTGAATCTCCCGAATGAGTCTCTGAACCGCGCCGTAATACTCTTGACTATAGCGCAATGCTGCCGGAACCGGCGTTTCCGGCCACAAAACAACATCCAACGAGGGCCCCTTCCTGACCACTTCCCGCGTGTACATTCTGTATACGCGCAAGGCCAAGTTGAACCTGTTGTCTCTATAGACCGGATCCTGCGGGATTTTTCCCTGCACCACCCCGGCCCGCAGGAAAGAATGCTGCGCGCCCGAGTGGTCAGCACCACTCATATAGATACCCGCCGGAAGGGCGGTCATCAACGCTGCCCCGAGCAGAGGTAAGCAACGCCTTGCACCTGGCACCTGTTCTGCAGGGATGAAAATGTTCTTAATGGCCATCGCAAGAGCAACGTTAACCGCAAGGACCACAAAGCTTATTCCATACACCCCCGTATAACGCGTAAGCGGGAGCAACCACAGCTGCTGCCATTGGCTTACACCTACGAGGTTCCACGGAAATCCTGTCAGAAACCACGATCGCACCCATTCCAGTGCCACCCAGGCAGCCGGGATGAAAAGCACGGCAAGCACCTCCATCCGAAGCAGCCGTCCGTGACCTACGGCGGACTGAGCGGGCCGTTTTCGTGCGGAAGGGAGTATACTGTGGGGTACGATTCGGTTCATGCCTTTGCTGTAAAGCCATTCGGCAGCCCACACCGAAAAAGCATACCAAAGCATCGGAAAAAGCGCACAAATTAAGGCGACCACTATGCCGGCGCCGAAGCCAACTTCGTTGAGCCACGCCAAAGATGTTGCAAAGAAAGCAAAGCCGAATACCCACCCCAGCGCCCACGTTCGTGCACCGTAGACCGGCCTGGGCATAAGCATCATGGGCACCAGGGCCACCCAAGCCGCCCAATCCCATTCCAGCGGCGGGAAGGCGGAACTCAGCAAAAGCCCTGAGCAGAGCGCCATTACGTAGCGCAGAAGCTGATACGAAGGTGCGACCAGTCGCTTCAGATTCCTGCCCCTGTACGCGGCGTATTCGCAGGTAAAAGCACCCTCGCGGCTATCTTTTTTCGACCTCATCATACTGCTGCTCTTTCCGGAAGAAAGGCGGACTCGCCCCCGCCTTATTGAACTGTCCCTTGTTTGTGACTTCCAATTCAACCGCTTCGTACGGGCATACCGTCGACCACCGTTGCCGCCGCTGCCCCCTTGTACGTATTTCCGTGAAAGGGCGAATTGGATGCTTTTGAATGGAAACGCGAACTATCTATCCGCACTTCCTTATCAGGAGCCAGAATTGTGATATCCGCCGGAGCCCCCGGCGCGAGCGTTCCTGCATCGAGTCCCAGAACCTCTCTGGGGCCTTGTGTAAACGCGGCCACAAGTTCAATCAACGGCATACCGTGTTCATGGTAAAGACAAGAGAGAGACACAGGAATCGCAGACTCCAGCCCGGCAATCCCGAACGCTGCCTCTTCCACTGTTCCGTCTTTGTCGGCCCGTGTGTGCGGGGCGTGGTCCGTGGCGATGACAGAAATTGTACCATCCCGCACACCCCTGATCACCTCCTGCCGGTCAGCTTCGGTGCGTAAAGGCGGATTCACCTTGGCATAGGTTCCGCATCTCCGAATAGCTTCTTCCGTCAGAGATAGATGATGTGGCGTAGCCTCCGCGCTCACCCGGATGCCCTGTTGCTTCGCCCATCTGATTAATTCGACAGATCCGGCCGTACTTACATGCTGAATGTGGACGGGATAACCGGTTGTGCGAGCAAGGACAATATCCCTCGCCACCATCACCTCTTCCGCCGCTGGAGATTGCCCCCCAACCCCCTTTTCCTGCGCGACATCGCCCGCGTTGAGACTGGCATGGCGGCTTATGCCTACATCCTCACAATGATCCAGCACAGCAATACCGGCGTCCTTTGCGCATTGCAGGACCTCGAACATCACCGCACTGCCCTGGATACAGCGGCCGTCGTCTGTGGCCGCCGAAGCCCCCTTCCGGCGTAATCCGCGCAGATCACTAACCGCTTCCCCCTTGGCTGCCATCGTCAGGGTGACGGTCGGTTCAATTTTCACATTGGCATTTTTTCGCATATATGGAAGCATTCGGCTGAGATGCTCGGCACTGTCCACGGGCGGATCCGTATTCGGCATCGCGACAATTCTGCTGAACCCCCCGACAGCAGCCGCCAATGTCCCGGAGGAAATGTCTTCTTTTTCCGTCTGGCCGGGATCACGCAGATGCACGTGCATATCGATCAGACCGGGAGTAATGACATAATTCTGAACATCTATAACCTGAGCGTCTTCTCCCACGGACCCCACTTGCGTTATCCGACCTCGGGCAAAGGCCACATCCGTAACCTCATCCAGACCGAGCACCGGATCCACCACGCGCCCTCCCCGCAATATCGTCGGAACGTTCGGCTGCCACTGCAGAATCTTCAAAAACGCCACCTCCTTTCGTGTAATAGCATTACCCGGAGACCATAGTATATGTTACACCCGTGTTTCAACGGAATTTCGCACTTTTGACATGTTTTTCAATTCGGATCAGTCATTAACGCAGGCACCTGTGCCGAGGAACCAGCCGGGCAACGCTCGGTAACACGCCCTCAAACAACCGAAAAGGATACGTAAGTGAACGAAATTTACAACCATATTATCAGCGTGCTCCATACATTGTTCGGTTCACGGAGACGCCGATACATCGGGGCTACACTTCTAATGCTGAGTGTCCTCTGCGTTCTTTCTGCTTTTCTCTTTTACGAGTGGCAGACAAGCAAAAAGCAGAGACGTCAAGCATACGACCAACTTATCCGGAACACAGCTGCTCGGCATGCTGTTTCACCGCACCTGATAAAAGCCGTAGTCTGGCGGGAAAGCAATTTTCGTCCGCTGGCTGTAGGAAAGTCCGGCGAAATAGGCTTAATGCAGATAACTGTAGGCGCGGCCGAAGACTGGGCCGGACGTCACCATCGTTCTTTACCCCCCAGAGGTTTGCTTTTCAACCCGCGTCTGAACATTGAAATCGGCACCTGGTATCTGGCTCGAGCTTTTCACCGCTGGTCCGATTACCGCCACACTTCGATCTTAGCTCTTGCAGAATACAATGCGGGACCGAAGCAGGTTCATCAGTGGGTTCCGGAAGACAAACGTAAAAATCCGTTGGAAGAGATTAGTTTTCCCAGCACACGCAAATATATTAAAGCGATACAGAAACGCCGAGACTATTATAAAAACACAGCTACTTTCAATTAATTATGAAACCCGATATTGACAAAAGCCGTATCGAGGCTCTGGTGAATCTTCTTCAGGATGACAACCTCAAGGTAGCCTCACTAGCCATGGAACAGATTCTGAACCTGGGCAGTTACGCCCAGCAGATTGTGGACGAGTACACAAATTCTTCAAACGCGCGGCTTCGCCGACGTATTCACCAACTGAACGAAGTACTGAACCGCCGAAATTCCAGACAACGCTTTCTGGAGGCGCTGAATAACGAAAAAATCGGTCTCTGGGAAGGAATCCTGGAGATCAACAAAGTCCATAACCCCGATTTTACCGCCTCAGCCATAAGCGATGAAATCTCAACCATCGTCAACAACATGGCTCTGCAAAAGAAGGACCCGAGCATCGCAGAAATCGCTGATTTTATGCGCGAACAGGGTTTTACAGTGCCGGAGGAGGACATACTCGATACGGAACTCTACCTGCCCGACTGCGTGGTCTCGTTTAAGTACGGCGCGGCCGTACTCCTGTGCGCTCTCACCTACGAAGTCGGCTCTCATGTAAACTGGCAACCCTCGATTGCCCTGCATGAAGGCCGGTTCTGTCTTACGGACGAAGGCAACCTTGTTCTGGACCCGGCTGATAATTGGAGTGTTAAACGCTCCAGCAAAGGGGACGCCCTGAACCGATGCGGAAAAAGAGAAGTGTGGTTAGGGATACTTTCCCAGCTTTTCCTTGTGTCGATGATGGAAGGCGACTTGCACGAAGTTTACAACTGGGGCAACATTCTGGCGGCGCTTGAAGGAAAATCGATCGAACGTTTTCCCTACCCCCTCGGGGAGGCAACAGATTGAAGCTCCGTTGCCTGGGGCCTGCTCAGAAGCTGTGGCTGTAAGATACGGCAGGGTGGTTAGCAGGCAAAGGGCACTAGTGTGCTGTACCCGAATTGCCTTGACGAAATCATCGCTGATAACCGTTTAAACAAAGGGCAGAAGTGCGGAAACACAGCTTATACGTTGCACGGTTTGTCATTTGCCTTGCCGGGTAAGAAAATTGCGAAATGCCCCTTGTAACTTTGTCCCGCACCTTGTCCCGAACCTTGTCTCGAACCATCGTCCGCTTTTTCGCCTTTCCCACTCGTATTATGACACTATCTGTCCGCCG
>CAJXKU010000168.1 GCA_913055945.1 uncultured Lentisphaerota bacterium
AAACTCGGGGGGTATTATGTGAACACGGGGGAGATGTACCGAGCCGTCACATACTTTCTGCACAGACACGTATCGGATGTTTCGGAGGCATTAAAGGATTCGCGGGCGTTGGTGGAGCGGATGGATATCCGGTACGAGCGCGTTTCAGAGGACAGGCTGGAACTTGTGCTGAACGGCGAATCTTTAAAGGACGAAGATCTTCGCGCCCCTGAAGTCACGCGGGATGTAAGTGCAGTAGCAGCGGACAGAAATGTCCGGGAGTTGCTTGTTGCCCGCCAACGGGAACTTGTCCGCCTGGGATTGGTCGTTCTGGAAGGACGCGACATCGGTACCGTTGTATTCCCCGACGCTCCCTATAAGTTTTTTGTGACAGCTTCGAACGAAGTGCGTGCCCGCCGCCGACTTCGGCAGAAGGGGGAGACGGTGACGGAGGCGACGGTTCAGTCTGTGGCGGCGGATATCGAGCGGCGGGATTCGTATGACGCCTCCCGGGATATAGCTCCCCTCAAGGTTGCGCCGGATGCTGTAACCATAGTCACGGATGATCTGAGCGCTGAAGAAGTGGCCGATCAGATCGTTGCATATGTCCAAAGCCAGTGAAACCGCCACGTTGATTGAGCGTAAAAAGGATCGGTTATGAGCGAAAAACCAAATGCGGCCCACGTCCAGTATCGTGTCCCATACGCTGATACAGATCGTATGGGGGTTGTGTACTACGCAAACTATCTGGTGTATTTCGAACGGGTGCGTAATGCGTTCCTTCGGAACGCTGGATTGCCGTATGCAGAATTGGAATCCCGCGGAGTACTGCTGCCGGTTATCCGTGTAGAGGCGGACTACAAAAGGGCGGCAGGCTTTGATGAGCTTCTGGATCTCTACGGCTGGGTTGACGCTCGTACACACACCCGCGTGTCATTCACGTGTGAAGTCCGTCGTAACGAAGAACTGTTGACGTCCGGTCGGACGATACATGCGGTGATTGCGCGGGAAAGCGGAAAACCGGTGAAAGTCCCGGCTGAAATGACAGCGTATTGTGATAAAGTGACCTCGTTGTAGTCGCGCTTTGATGCCGCTCCTGCCGCTGGGAGAGTTCCCGGCTGCAGGAAGGCGGAGTGGCAGTGTGAAGTGATTGCGTGTTCCGGTATTGAGGCTCGTATGAGACTTCGTCTCATGTTCGTCGTTCATCGTTTTTCGTTGCTTGTTTCTTTGGTCAACAGTGCCCTTGCAGGCACGTTATTAGCGCCATGTCGGTCGCGTCATTGTGGCGCTTCGCGCCAGTCATTGGTTGTTATTGTACCTGAAGTACGCACTTCAGGTGCAGAGGCGTTTTGTTATTCTTTAAGGGGCTTTGGTAATAAAGCCAAACCGCCGGACGGCGTGGATAAACCGGAACGCCGCAAAGAGGCCGAAGCATACCGGAGACAAAGTCTCCCCCTGGGGTGTCAGGGCGGCTTCGCCGCCCGGCGGGTTGGCTGGTTAAGCAAACTGCGTTTAGGAATTGCATTCAGCATGTCGTTAACATCCAGGATGTATTTGTTATGCTTCATGCAATGGCTGCACGCAGTGCCTCGTACGGTACACGCGCATCCGAATAAAGAGGAGTAACCGATGGGAACCTGGTGGCAGATGTATATAGCGGTGGCGGTCTGTGCCGCGGTTGTATCATTCCTGTTTACGGCTCTCGGGCGCCGATTGGGGGCGAGGCTCGGGTTTCTGGATAGGCCCCTGGAGGAAGCGCATAAAAAACATAAAAGCGCTGTCCCGGTCTTCGGAGGTGTAGCCATGTTTTTGGCCTGGACGGCAACCATTATCGGTGGGGTGGCTTTTTCTTCGACGTTGTATTCTCTGGTAAGTCCGGAGATCAAGGAGTATTTGCCCGGCATCCGTACGGTTGCGCCTCAGTTGCTGCTGATCGGCGGAGCTGGAGCGGCGATCATGCTGCTCGGCATGATTGATGATCGATGGGGAATGGGGGCTCTGCCGAAATTTGCCGGGCAGTTTGTTGTGTGCGCAATTGTGGCCGCTCTGGGAAGCCGGATCACGCTGTTCTCGGAAAGCATGCTTTTCACGTGGGGCGTGACGACCCTGTGGCTCATGGTGGTGATTAACGCCATGAATTTCTTTGATAATATGGATGGATTGGCCGGCGGGGTCGTATTCATCGCCGGTCTTCTCTTTACTTTGGTCGCGGGGTTGCGCGGCCAGCATTTCGTGGCCACGCTCGGGGCAAGTACCGCCGGCGTGGTGGCAGGGTTCCTTCCGCATAATGCGCCGCCGGCACGTATATTTATGGGAGATGCGGGAAGCCATTTTCTGGGCTTTGTGCTGGCGGTTCAGGGCGTGCTGACGACTTTTTATGTGCCGGGTGAGGCGGAAACAGGAGCGCCTTTGTTGATTCCCTTGCTGATTCTCGGTGTGCCGCTTTTCGACCTTTGTGCTGTCATCGTCATCCGGTTACGTTACGGCAAGCCGTTGCATGTCGGAGATCATACGCACATATCACACAGGTTTGTAAAAATGGGATTAAGCAGAAGTAAAGCGGTGTTGGTGGTCCACTTACTTATGTTTACAATCGGAGCGGGCGCAATAACGCTTCTGTGGCTGCCGGTGGCAGGTGCCGTCATCATTATATTGCAGGCCACGGCCGTGTTGGCAGTGACCAGTATGCTCCAGTCGTACAACCGTGAATACAAGGATGGGACATGATGCTGAATCCGCAGATACTCAGAAATTTTGCACGAACGGCATTGGCGGAAGATGTGGGGCAGGGTGATCTCACCACTGAGACGTTGCTTGAGGAACACACGGAAGCGCAGGCGGTTCTGGTGACACGATCCCGGAGTGTCTGTGCCGGCCTCCCACTGGTGGCGTATGTGTTTGAGGAACTCGACGAACGTTTACACTTTGCTTATCTCGCCAACGAAGGGCAGGATTGTCCGGCGGGTTTTGAGCTGGCGCGGATCAGCGGCAACGCACGTTCGATCCTTACAGCCGAAAGAACGGCCCTGAACTTTCTGCAGCGATTGTGCGGGGTGGCTACCTTGACCCGGCAGTATGTGGAAGCCGTGCGTTTCTACGGCACAACTATCCTGGATACCCGGAAAACGACACCGGGACAGCGGGGGTTGGAAAAATACGCAGTGCGGCAGGGCGGGGGAGTAAATCACCGGCTGGGGTTGTACGACGGGATTATGATCAAAGACAATCACAAGCACGTCGCCTCGCTGGATTCTGCTTCGAAAATTGCGGCGGCTGTTGAGGAATGTAAAGCGGCGTATCCTGAGGTCGAAGTGGAAGTGGAAGCCGATACCCTGGAGGAGGCGCGAGCGGCTTCGCAGGGCGGTGCAGATTACGTGCTGCTGGATAATATGTCCTTGTCGGATCTTCAGGCGGCCGTGGAGACGTTAAGGGGGGCGACGAAGCTTGAAGCAAGCGGCGGTATCACCCTCGAGTCCGTCTCGGATGTTGCCGCTACCGGTGTGGATTTTATAAGCGTGGGGGCATTGACACATTCCGCGCCGGCAGCGGATATCGGATTGGATTTTTACTGAAAGTACTGTCGAAAATTCCAGGAACGAAAGGAGGTGGATGATGAAGTTGATAGGTGTATGTGGGTCTCCGCGGAAAGAGGGAAACACGGAAATTGCGTTGGAAAATGTCCTGACTGCGGCGCAGGACCAGGGGGTTGAGACGGAGTTCGTCGCGCTTCGGGATTACGACGTGAGGGGATGCACGGCGTGTCTGAAATGCCGGGAGACAAAGGACGGCACTTGTAAAGGCAGAGAAGATGGCTTGGACGAGGTCTTCCGGAAAGTCTATAAAGCTCAAGGGCTTGTGGTGGGAAGCCCCGTTTATTTCGGTTCGGCTACGCCCGAGAGTCTCGCTTTTCTGCAGAGACTGGGGTATGTGGCACGAGGAATGGACGAGAATCCCATGGAGGGAAAAATCGGCGCCGGTGTAGCCGTGGCCCGCCGGGGTGGGCAGAATTTCACGGTGGCCGAACTGGAAATGAGCTTCGGCCCGCTGAAGATGATCCGCGCCGGCAGTATTTATTGGCCGATGGGCTTCGGGGCAAAACAGGGAGACATCAGGCAGGACGAAGAAGGCATGAAAACGATGGGCGAATTGGGGCGCAATATGGCAGAGATGATAAAAAAGCTTGGACGGTGATCAGCGAGGCCTTCGTCGTCGAGCGTCAGCGTTATATCAGAAAAACGCTGAAGCGCAATGGGAGCATGTCCTGAACGCCGGGAGAATCCAATAAACCGGTAGTGTTTTTTCTGGCAGAATATTGTTTACAAAGGGAGTTTCAGTACTATGGATGTGTTGGTTGTAGGAGAAGGCGGGCGTGAACACGCGCTTGTCTGGAAATTGCAGCAGAGTCCGCAGGTGGAGAATGTTTACTGTGCCCCGGGGAATGCTGGTATGGAGGAAGTGATCACTGTCTCCCGGGACAGTTACCATGAATTGGCGGACGCTGTAGAGGAGAATAAGATAGGCCTGACAGTGGTTGGGCCTGAGGCGCCCTTATGCGAAGGGATTGTAGATGTGTTCCGCGAACGGGGGCTTAAGATTGTGGGGCCTCCGCAGCAGGCGGCAAAGCTGGAAGGAAGCAAAGTGTATGCAAAGGATTTCATGCGCCGCCATGGAATCCCTACCTCAGACTATCAGGCATTCGACTCGTCGGAGGCGGCCGTGGAATATATCCACAACGAAGGAGCTCCGATTGTGGTTAAAGCGGACGGCCTGGCCGCAGGTAAAGGTGTAACCGTTGCCCAGACAGAGGAGGATGCTGTGGAAGCAGTGGAGCAATGCTTCGGCGGCGCATTCGGCGAGGCCGGGAAGCAGGTGGTTCTGGAAAAGTGCCTGCAGGGAACAGAAGCTTCTATCGTGGCGCTGACGGATGGAAAGACGATCCTGCCGCTCGCCTCGAGTCAGGATTATAAGCGTGTGGGTGAAGGAGATACTGGAGCCAATACCGGCGGCATGGGGGCCATATCCCCGGCGCCGGTGGTGACCCCGGAGGTGTGGGAGGACGTAGACAGACGGATTCTTCAGCCGTTTCTCCGGGGGTGTCAGGAGGAAAATCTCGATTACCGCGGCATCATATATGCCGGTATTATTGTGCAGAACGGAGAGGCGAACGTGCTGGAGTTTAACGTTCGTTTCGGAGATCCTGAAACCCAGGCGGTGTTGCCGCGCCTGGAGGACGATTTAGTCCCCGCCCTGATGGCTGCGGAAGAGCAGCGGCTTTCGGAGATATCCTTGGCATGGAAAAAGGATGCAGCCGTATGCGTGGTCCTTGCCTCCGGCGGATATCCCGGTAAGTATGAAAAAGGTTTGGAAATCCGGGGAGTGGATCAAGCCGTGTCGAAAGGTGGAATTGTTTTCCATGCAGGCACGAAGAGCAGCGAAGGCCGGTTGGTCACTGCAGGCGGTCGGGTGATGGCGGTAACGGCGTTGGGCAGTAACTATGACGAGGCGAGGAAGAAGGTTTACGATGCGGCGGAGTGCATTTCCTGGAAGGACATGTATTATCGCCGAGACATAGGGAAAGGCTTTCAACCTTGACGGGCGGACTGATATGTCGGGAGTGGCGTTACTCACGCCTGGTTCGCCTTCTGGTTGATTGGCTGAGATGCGCGCAGGAAGCGCGTCTTATGATTTGTGAACCGTATTGCTCGCGAAGGGTGTCGACGGCTTTGTCAAGCGCCCGGTCATTCCCGGATTCCGGGTTGCAGGTGTACTCGAGTTCGCGGAACAGCAGCGGTTGCTGTTCCATTCTCTGCTCCTCCGGATCCAGAAGGTGAGTGGCGCCGAATCCGAGAAGTCGAACCGGCTGGGAGATCTGTTCCCGTTCAAAGAGACGTAGCGCGCATTGCAGGAGGGGGCGATCACTTGAGGTGGGCGGACGCAGACGCTCCTGCCGGGTCAGCGTGCGGAAATTTGCGTAGCGGATTTTTATCTGTCCGGTTCCCGCTTTCTTACTGTTGATGCGAAGTCGTCGACCTACGTTCTCCACGAGTTCGATAAGGGTTCGGTGAAGGGTTTCTTCATCCCGGCAATCTTCGTAGAAGGTTGTTTCATTGGAGATGCTTTTTTCTTCGTGTTCTGTCTTCACCGCACGATCATCCCGACCTTTTGCTATTTCTTTCAGATGCCAGGCGGCAGACAATCCTGTCAGTTCGGTCAGCTCCGACACCGGGCAGGTCTGGAGGTCTGCTATCCTGGTGATCCCCGCCCGCTGCAGTTTCTGCGTAGTGACGGGGCCTACACCCCAGAGCGTTTCAATGGGCAAAGGGGCGAGGAATTGTTCGATCTCCCCGGGGCGGGAAGGGATGATTGTCAACCCGTCGGGCTTTTGATAATCACTGGCCAGTTTGGCCAAAAACTTGTTGGGTGCGAGGCCGACACTGCATGTCAGGCCGGTCTGCGCATAAATCTGATTCTTTATGTTATAGGCAATATCTTCAGGAGTCTTATCCCGGTGCAGCAGGCTGCCGATGTCAACAAATGCTTCATCCACGGAAACAGCTTCCACGAGCGGGGAAAAACCATGTAATACATTCATGACCTGCTCGGAAACGTGCTTGTACCTTTCCATGCGTACGGGCAGGAAAACAGCGTGCGGGCATCGTTGATAAGCTACCCGTGATGGCGTGGCTGACTTGACGCCGTATGTTCTGGCTTCGTACGAGGCTGTTGACACAACGCCTCGTTGATCCGGCGGCGCTCCCACAATAACGGGTTTGCCCTTCAAGCCGGGATTATCCAGGATTTCGATGGCCGCAAAGAAGGCGTCCATGTCGACATGTATGATTTGTTGTTGATGGCCGGACATTTGCTTTATAGACCACTGTTTTCTGCGACGACGGACGAAAATAAAAAATCTTCCTGTTGCTAACCGGGGCGTTGAAATTAAAATAACTCAACTGATCTGCTTTGGGGCGGATATCGAGGTACCGGTTGCATCTGGACTCTTACGTTCTTCGCGCTTTGGTTTCCGAACAGTTGGCTTTATCCCCCGTATCACACTTGCCGCGGTTGTCGGCGGGTGGTACTTCACCGGATAAAACAGCCTGGGCTTTCCTGTGCGTTCTTGATCGAAATCGCTATCGCTATCGAAATCGGAATGCCGGACGATGCGATCCCGATCCCGATACCGATTGCGACTTCGCGAGAGAATCATAATGCGATAAAGTTCTCCTACGAGTCGATCGCGCGGTTTCGGCTGGTCAGAGTTCATACTTCAGTATGGTTTGGATTCATACAGTCGCGGTACCGAGTCTCATACGAGCCAACCCGCCGGGCGGCGGAGCCGCCCTGACACCCCGAATAAGAGACGTCAAAAAAAACGCCTTCTGGAGATGCGCTCGGCCTCGAGCGCAACATG
>CAJXKU010000169.1 GCA_913055945.1 uncultured Lentisphaerota bacterium
ACAATGTTCGCCTATACCCTGATGCCGAACCACATACATTTGTTCTTTAAAGTAGGTGCCGCGAGCCGAGCGGCACCCGACAAAGAAGGTTCCTCTCGGCTCGAGGAACCTACTCCGCTAACATTAGAAACGGTCCTGGAGCAATTCAAACGCTGGACTGGTCACCGAGCTGCTGAGATTCTCGGGGTCAAAAGCGAACGTTTCTGGGAACGCGAGTGGTTCGACCATTGATCCCGCTTGCCTGAGCATGATGACGGCATCGTGAGATACATGCGTCAGAATCCAGTGAAAGCAGCCCCTGGTATCGACGGCTGAGCACTGGCTGTATAGATTGACGTCAATGCGCAGAAATTAAAGGTTAGGCAAGTAGGCGCTCCTAACCCTGCTTTGTTTTGACAATTTACAAGAATTCGAGGAAATTCGCCATTTGATTCGAAAAATACTTTTGGATTGCCCTAACAAGTAGGTCAGGAACAATCATGAGTGATGACAGAGAAAACACAGACGAACAAGCCCAGGAAGCCGGGCGCGGAGAGATTCTGCTCTATCAGACTGATGATGGTCAAACCAGGGTCGAGTGTCGTTTTCAGGACGACACGATATGGCTGACGCAGGCCCTTATCGCAGAGCTTTATCAAAAAGGTACCCGGACGATTAATGAACATTAAAAATATCTATCAAGAAGGGGAACTCGATCCTTCGGCAACTCTCCGGAATTTCCGGATACTTCCAAATGAGAGACAACGGGCGTTCACTCGCATTATTGGACACTGCCACCTCTTACGAGTCGTTGTCTAATTACGCGACACATTTGTTTGAGGTCGAGATGAGCCGGGTAATGACAAAGAAGATGGCAATGAGTAACGAACGATCTGCTCCAACGTATATACGTCTACACATTCATGGATTCTCAAACCTTAACTAACGCTACCGGCACCTGGATCCGGGTTTCCCCAAACGACACTTCCGGTAAAATCATCGAGACCGAAACCATTTGGCATTCGACGATTTACCGTGTGTGGTTGCCTGCGCTGAATACTGTCGTCCGTGTGCCGGAAGACAAGATTACACCGCTGGATAAAGCCACTCCCACTTCTCCAGTTAATTTTTCAAATACGGCAACCGCGGCGCGCATCGCTGATACCCTGACCACGGACACACTGCTCGCGCCGTTGGAGTCGTCAGTAATCCCTCTTCCGCATCAACTCCATACGCTGAAGAAAGCAATTTCTCAGAATCGCGTCAGGTACCTTCTCGCAGACGAAGTCGGGCTCGGCAAAACCATTGAGGCCGGTCTAATTCTGCGTGAACTTAAGCTCAGGGGGCGCGTCAAGCGAGTGCTGATTGTTGTACCCAAAGGGCTGACGCAACAATGGGTCAGCGAAATGTACGAGCATTTCAGTGAAGAATTCCAGCTTGTCCTACCTTCGGATATCTCGCTGCTGAAGCGGTTCAATTTTGACCGGGCAACTGAACCCAACGAGCGCAGCACTTCAGCGTTCCCTGAAACATCCATGGGAGAGTGGTGGCATCCGTGGCGGATGTTCGACCAGGTGGTTGTCCCGATGGACGCGATTAAACCTGTTGACCGGCGCAAGGATTGGACAGAGGAACGAATCGCCGATTACAACCAGGAACGGTTTGAGGGGATAATCTCAGCCGGATGGGACCTGGTTATCGTGGATGAGGCACACAGGCTGGCCGGAAGTTCGGCCCAAGTGGCACGGCATCGACTGGGAAAAGGGCTGGCGGAGGCTGCTCCCTATATGCTTCTTCTTACCGCCACTCCGCACCGTGGTAAACGGGATGCCTTCCGGCGGTTGATGTCTCTGCTGGACGAGGATGCGTTTCCGGATGAAGACAGCGTCTCCCGTGACCGCGTGCAACCGTACGTTGTGCGTACAGAGAAACGGCAGGCCATTGATGCCGACGGCAATACGCTTTTTCGGCCCCGCAGCACGCGTCTTGAACCGGTACAATGGGGGCATGCCGACCAGAAGCACAGACAACTATACGACGCGGTGACGGATTATGTCCGTTGGGGTTATAACCAGGCGTTGCAGGAAAAGAAGAATTACATCGGTTTTCTGATGATTCTCATGCAGCGGCTGGTGAGTTCGTCAACACGTGCGGTCCGCACGGCACTGGAAAAACGTCTGGAACTGCTGAAGCAATCGGGCGGAAAGGACACGCAGCCGCTCTTAGCAGGGGCGGAATCGTGGGAGGACTTGGACGGTCAGGAACAGTTGGAAGTAATGACAACCACGCGTTTTCGGGCGCTTCGCAATGAACGGCAGGAAGTGGAAAGGCTGGTTGAGCTGGCACAGGAAACTGAACAAGAAGGACCGGACGCAAAAGCGCAGGCACTTCTGGACTGGGTATACGGTCTACAACGGGAAGAAGGCGACCCCGAACTAAAACTGCTGGTCTTTACGGAATTCGTCCCGACGCAGGAGATGCTGTGTGCGTATTTTGAGGAACGCGGTTTTCGCGTAGCGCGCTTAAACGGCTCAATGAACATGGAGGACCGGCGGGAGGCCAGGGAGGAATTCGCGAATGACGCCAGGATTCTTATTTCTACGGATGCCGGCGGAGAAGGATTGAACTTGCAATTCTGCCACGTAGCCGTGAATTACGATATTCCGTGGAACCCCATGAAACTCGAACAGCGTATCGGCCGGGTGGACCGCATCGGTCATCATTTTCCGGTACGTGCCGTCAATCTGGTCCTTGAGGATACGGTCGAACACCGTGTCCGTGAAGTATTAGAGAATAAGCTTTCGGTGATTCTGTCGGAATTCGGTGTAGACAAAACGTCGGATGTGCTGGATTCTGCCGATTCGGAGAAAATCTTTGACAACCTGTATATGGGGGCATTGCTGCGACCGGATGCTGTTGCCGAGGAGGTGGATTCGCGGCTGGGCGAAGTCAGGGAACAGTTTGCGGAAATGGAAGAAGGTAATGCCATTCTCGGTACCGGCGGAACTGTAGAACCGGAAGAGGCGAAGCAGGCTTTCGAGCATCCTCTGCATTACTGGGTGGAGCGGATGGTTACAACGTATGTTCAGGCAAACGGCGGTAAGGCTGAACAGAATGACGGCGTATGGCGGATTGTGTGGCCTGACGATTCAACTGTTGAAAAAGCTGTGTTTTCGCCTGGCGGGGCTGAACGACATCCAGAGGCTGAGTTTCTTACTCTGGAGAATCCCAAAGTCCGAGGACTGACGTCGAACCTGCCGCGATACGTAGAGGGACAACCCATTCCGGTTGTGTCAATAGACGAGCTGCCTGAAGGACTCAAGGGAAGTTGGTCACTTTGGCGTATCGAGGTGGCCGGGGGCGAATGGCAGCGTCATCGCTTTATGCCGCTCTTTATCAATGAGGAGGGGCAAGTTTTCCATCCTACAGCTCGACGTATCTGGGAAGACCTGATCAAAAAAGGGGTTATCCCTGAACGCTATCTTAAAGGCAATGAGACCACTGCCGTCTTCCGCCAGGCACGCGAAGAAGCTGAACGTCATGGCCGGAGCGTTTACGAAGCCTTGCGTAGCGAGTATAATAAGCACATGCAAGATGAAAAGGCCAAAGCTGAATACGCGTTCGCCGCACGGCGCCGGGCGATAGAGAAGATCGGGCTTCCGGAAGTGCGGAATCAGCGGTTGGCTGAGCTTGAGCAGGAACGGCAACAATGGGAACAGGCATTGAAAGAAAGCGAAGAGATAATGCCGGACCTCGTGCCGATTATGGTGGTGTGGGTGGACAAACAAGGAGACGGCAAAACGTGAGTGAATGGCGGGATCAACTGTTGAAAGATATTACCCCCGGCGTTTCTTCTGTGGTAGTTGTAGCGGACCCTGATGCGTTGCTGGCAGACGAAGGCGTTATGACTGAATTGCGAAGCCGGGGCTTTGACGTCCTCTCTTATGAAGACCCAGTAGCTTTCCGTTACGCCTATGAGATGCGTAAAAAACAAAATACGGACAGCAATCTTCTGGTGCTGGTAGAGGCTGCATACGAGACCGTGAAAAAGTTGCCGTACGATGTTCTGAAATCAGCCAGAACGGTTAGTGTCAGCCTTGCGGAATTGTTTCCTCGCTTGAGCTATCCGGTAGTAGCTGCTCTGCCGCGTTCATACCTCGACAGTCTTTATAAGGCGCAACAAGAAGAACAGCCCAATAATCGCGGCGACAAGGAGACGAAAGATTTCATTCTGCTCCATGTTTTTGGGATTGCCCCGCAGCTCATCAAGGACGACGCAGATTTGCTTACGATGCTGCTTCGGCGCCACTATCGACAGGAGAACCTTCCCTCGGTGCTTGAGGACAGGCTTATCCAGCGATTGAAGTCTCAGGAGTGTTTCCGCAAGTGGCCGTTGGAAGAGATTCTTCCGGACCGGCATGCTTTCCTCCGATTTCTGCAGGAACGTTGGCCGTTATATCTTGATCGCCTGTACGTTGAGCTTAATCATGGCGACCGGCAAGGCCATAACATGGCCACCGGCGAACGGCATTCCGATACCATTACCATGCCGGGGCCACACTGTCTGCCTTTTGCTCATGATGACGTCCGCGTTTACATAGATAATTTTTTTGCAGAGGGGTTGCTACAACCAGTTGAACACGAAGCAGCTTCTGAGCTGGAAAAGACATGGGTGGCAACAGGTATTAAATCTGATCCGGAGAAAGACAGGGCAGGCCGGTTAGAGCGCCTGTTGGCTATAGCTGAAGAAAACACGCCGTCCCAGGATGCCACATCCCACGCATGGCTTACGTTTATCGAAAAATGGGCAAGCCTTTTGTTCGTTATTTATGAATCAGGCAAACCCGTTGAGCAGAGTCTAATGGATCAGTTCAACAAGTGCAGGGAACGAGTGGACACCGAGTTTCTGACGTGGCTGAAAACGCGATATGGCGGACTTGCAAACCGGCCGCCTGAGCCGCCAGACATGGTGCACCACGCACCGAGATTATTGGCACGTAGACGACAGCAGGAACACGCAGATAAAGTGGCGCTCCTTGTGATTGACGGTATGGCGTACCACCAGTGGGGAATGCTGCGGGAACAAGTAAGCGATATTGAGAACACAAAGATTTCCGAGAGTGCGGTTTTTGCCTGGGTGCCGACAGTAACTTCGATTTCACGTCAGGCCCTTTTTGCTGGACGGACGCCGTATTTCTTTTCCAAAACATTGTACAGAACCGATACTGAACGCGGCCTATGGGAGAAATTCTGGCAGGAGAATGGCCTGACGCAACGCGAGATTGCTTATTGTAAAGGTGCCGGAGATGCGGAAATGGCGCAGGAAATTAGAGAAAGAGCTGCGGACAATCTGGTTAAGTCGTTCGGCATAGTAATTACTGCGGTAGACAAATTAATGCACACCGCGGAAACCACATCCGGTATGCATGCGGTGCTGCGCGACTGGACAGAGCAGAACATCGTAGGCAAGATCGTTGAAGTGCTTCTGGACAACGGTTATTATATTATTCTTACTTCTGATCACGGCAATACTGAGGCAGTGGGTGTCGGGAAACCGAAAGAGGGCGTCCTGGGTGAGCAATGCGGTCAACGGGCCAGAATCTATTCAGATAATACTTTTAGGGAAAGCGTGGCTCACAAATTTCCTGAGAGCATTCAGTGGCCGTCCTCTTCGTCGGGGCTTCCGGAGGACTGCCTCCCGCTTATTGCGCCTTCAGGGAAAGCGTTTATCGATAATGGAAAACGTTCCGTCTGCCACGGCGGTGTTTCTCCTGAAGAACTGCTGGTTCCATTCATCGAAATAACCAGAAATCATCAGGTCTCCTGATTTACACCACAACTTGGACGCTGTAATCTGCCGATTTTACAGCTCGGGTAGGTCCACGGCGCCGTCCGTGGACGCGAAGCTACCAAGGTTCACCAGCGGCGTGGTGAACCTACTTTGGCACTCTTAATGTTACGACGGATCGGTTACTCAAGACAATGAGTTCTGAATCATAGGAAAAAACATGCAGAAAAATAGGCAAATAGGCTTTAACCGCCGCATCCAATTGGAGTGGCTCGACCGTGTCGCTAATCTTGCCATGGCCGGCAACGATAGACAGACAATAAACGACGCACTTCAGGACTTTCTGAAAGATAAACTTTCCGGTGGAAACCCGGATGTCAGAGGCAGCCGGGAAAAGGCCATCACCATTCTGATGAAGACATGGGTTACCGTACCAGCCGAACTGCGTAATTTCCGGGATGAAGGGTTTGAGTACTTGCAACGCCTCCCTTCTGAAAAGCACCTGCCGCTTCACTGGGGAATGTGTATGGCAACCTACGGTTTTTTCGGCAAAGCTGCTACCACGATGGGGCGCATGCTCCGTCTACAGGATTCTTTTAATGCGAGTCACATACAACGGCGACTCCAGGAAATTTACGGCCAACGTGATGCTTTGCATTATGCAACTGAACGTATTCTGCGGACCATGGTCGACTGGGATATTCTCGCAGATGCAGACAGAAAAGGTAACTATCGCCTCAACAACTGCATCGAGGTGGAGTCCCCCGAGCTGTCAACGTGGCTGATAGAAGCCTATTTAGCGAACACAGATTCAGGATCGGCCGAACTGGATACCGTTCTCAACGCGCCCGCATTCTTTCCATTTAAGCTGGATCCGCCCGACGTCAATGCTCTCCGAAAACATCCCCGTATTCACTACGGAATGCACGGTATTAACAAACCCGTTTTGTCTTTAAATAACCAACAAGAAGATTCCCGCAAACGAGGCTCTTACGAATAATCATACTAAGGTTGGTACTATCCGGGGTCGGAGTTTCTTCAGAAGGCAATCGTTTCTCTCCTTGAGAGCGACGAAAAAATCCTCTTGCCCCGCAGTTGGCGATTTTAAAAAACAGCTCATAGGGACAGGGGATATGTGATGGCAAAGGGGAAACCAACGAGGTATAGTTGGATTGACTGACGGTTACAGAGGTATTCAGCACAAACCGGGAAAAACCTGAAAAAGGAGCACAAACGATGCGCAAACCCAGGATGAAAGTGCAGCACAGGGGTTGCTATTATCACTTGACGAATCGCTTGAGTGGCCCCCGCAATTCATATCCGTTGACGGATGTGGATAAGGAGAAAGGCTTTGCGATGATCAGGGAACTGACCGGCTACTATCTGCTTGAGATTATCTCGGTGGTGTGGATGGGCAATCATTTCCACATGGTGCTGTATGCGCCTTCGGCCGATGAACTGCCCTCGGACGCGGAAATCGCAAAGCGACACAACGAATTCTACGGCACGCGAAGGCCCAACATAGATGCGGATGACCGTGAAGCATGCGCGGAAACCGG
>CAJXKU010000170.1 GCA_913055945.1 uncultured Lentisphaerota bacterium
CTGCACGTAGTAAAACGGAAACTTCCGACGGGGCAGGTCGGCACGCTCTGCCCACAGATCGCGCCACGTCTCAACCAGTGTTTTCAGGAGTACGTCGTATTCATAAGCGGTCTGTTTTTTGGCATTGCGCTCTCCCTGGTACCAGATCGCACCGCGAATAGCGTATGGGATGACACCCTTCAGCCGGAAGCCGAACTGCTGACCGGGGCTGTTTCCACCCGGATTCGGCCCTTCGTTCCAATCCTCCGGTATATTCAGTTTCTTCTGCATTTTCGCCGCCACCTCTTCAGGCATCCACGCCTGGATGGGGCTGCCGTTTGCGTCGCGGGTCACAATGCCGATGGGCACATTCAGTTTTTTATACAACTCGATGCCGAAATAGAAGGCGACACGGGATATGTGTACCCGTTCTTCATTCTGCTTCCCAACCGTGCACCATTTTTTTCTGGTGGACATGCGGAAGTCAGAAAGGTCCATCTTGGCGTATTTTTCAGGGAATCCGGGATGACGATCACTCTTTTTAAACCGGTCATTCATGTTCGATTGGCCGCTTGCCAGCCAGACTTCCCCCACAAGTACATCCTTGAACTCTACGGTGTTCTCCCCTTCGATGGTCATCGTGCGATTTTCCTTAGAGGCTTCCATGGGGTCGAGTTTGACCATCCAGCGGCGGTTATCACCCGTGGTGGTCTGTACGGTCTGTTCGGCAAACGATATCGTGATTTCTTCACCGGGCTTTGCCTGACCCCATACGGGAACGGGCATACCGCGTTGGAGGACCATTTTATCGCTGAAAGCGTTCCCCATCTTTACATTCGCCACAGCAGAGAAACTCAAAATGCCCAACGAAAGCGCCAGAAAGAGTCCAGAAATACGTTTCATACCTTCTTCTCCTATAATCAATTTACCGTTAATATTCTGCACAATTTGTTAAGGAAGCAGATCAGGTGCCAGGCGAGGTTTGGTTATGGTTTAACCACCGGACATTTTTGCAAGTGAGTTGGGCGTCATCTTTCCTCCTGTTTACCGGTTTGGTTCGGAATCGTCGGTCATGAACGGTGAAGCGGGGATGCCGGCCGAATTGACCAGGCTGACCTCCGGCATGCCCTGCCTGAACATATAGCGAACATCGGTCGGATTCGAAACCTTGGGACTTTCCACCTCCACCGTATTCTTGCCGGCGATGCGGGCTTTGGCCGGAACGTACTGGCCGTCTTCGCCGGCGATCTTGAAGAACTGCAGTTTTTTCTCTGCACTTTTGCTCTTCAGGCCTTCACCCACATGACTGAAGGTCAGCAGCGCTTTATCGCCGTTGAAACGCACATCCTCCAGCAGAGGGCCGGAATAGACCAGGTCCGTGTAACCGTAATCGTTCGCCAGTGCCAGCAGGGCCAGTCGGTATCCGGCAGGTTGCTTCTCGGGCGGATGATACGCCGGGCCGCCGTAGTCGCAGAACACGGCCATGCCGCTGTTGTCGATCATATCCAGGGCCCTCCTCATGCGGTCACGCAACCACGGAAATTCCGCGTTCTTGTCCCGCACCGGGACCTGCACGTAGTAAAACGGAAAGTTCCGCCGGGGCAGGTCGGCACGCTCGGCCCACAGATCGCGCCACGTCTCAACCAGTGTTTTCAGCAGCACGTCGTATTCATAACCGGTCTGTGTTTTGGCATTGCGTTCTCCCTGGTACCACACTGCTCCCCGCATCGCATACGGGATGACCGGTTTTATGGCGCGCTCATACTGTGCGCCTGGCTGACGGGGAGCTTTATCCTCTTCGTTCCAATCGGAAGGTATATTTAAACTGAGGCGAGTCTTCTGGGCCGTCTCTTGCGGCATCCACGCCTGTATGGGGGTGCCGCCGTAATATCGGGTAATGAGTCCGATCGGCACGCCCAGCTTCTGGTAGAGTTCGATCCCGAAATAAAACGCAACACGCGATAGTTTTTTCTGATTCTCTTTTGAAGCTTCGTACCATCCATCTCTGGTGGAGAATCGGAATCGGGAGAGGTCCATATCCACGTATTCCTCCGGGAATTCCTCGTGTCCATAGACCTTGAATCTGTCGGCCATATTAGACTGCCCGCTGGCCAACCATACCTCTCCCACCATTACATCTTCGATAGTAACGGTGCTGGTGCCTTCAATGCTCATTGAACGATTTTCGCTCGAAGCCTTCAGTGGCTGCAGTTTGACCATCCAGTGGCCATTCTCCCCGGCAGTGGTTTCCACTGTCTGGTCGGCGAACGAAACCTTCACTCGTTCTCCGGCTTTTGCTTGACCCCACACGGGCACGGGCATACCGCGTTGAAGGACCATTTTATCGCTGAAAGCGTTCCCCATCTTTACATTCGCCACAGCAGAGAAACTCAAAATGCTTAACGTCAACGCCAGCGCCAGAAGAATTCCCTGAAAACGGGTCATTCCTTTGCCTCACTGAAAATAATATTTACTTACATCGAAAGTTTCGTTTTTAAAAGTATAGCGGATAAATTGTTTTTTGCAAAAAGGTACATGTTCATCTCGTTTCGAGAACCTGAATTCTGAACCTTAATCATTGGACGAGAGCGAGGGTAGGGGGAGAGATTTATAGTATGGCGTGTTTACGAGCATATTGAGCAATAACCGGAAAAGCGTGATTTCGTCAGCGGGTGTCTGGCGTTGACAATGCTGACGGCGGATACTTTTGGGAAAAAAGGGGAAGATCTGAATGAAAGTACTGATGGTTGGAGACATTGTAGGAAAAGGGGGGCGTCGTTCCGTCATCGATTCGGTGCCCAGGTTGCGGGAGGAATTGGGATGTCAATTGTGTATTGCCAACGGCGAAAATATGGCTGGCGGCGGCGGAATGACGGTGAAATGCGTGAATTCCTTGAGTCATGCGAAGGTGGATGTGGTAACGGGTGGAGACCATATGTGGGACCAGAAGGAATTCGTAGACGGAATAAGTGCCTTTTCGCACGTCTTGCGGCCTGCCAACCTTAACGTGTTGCAACCCGGTAGAGGATACGGCATATTTACGGCATCCAACGGTGTCAATGTCGGTGTTATTTCTCTGCAGGGGCGGTCGCTGATGACGAAAGTAGCGGACAATCCGTTTACTGCGGCAGATCGTATTGTGAATGAAATCCGGAAAACGACGCCGGTTATATTCGTGGATATGCATGCAGAAGCGACGAGTGAAAAAGTGGCGATGGGCCGATACCTGGACGGGCGGGTCTCGGCTGTGCTGGGCACTCATACGCACGTGCCCACGGCTGATGATCAGGTGTTTGAAGGAGGTACGGCGTTTCAGTGTGATGTAGGAATGGTGGGGAGCCGTCATTCCGTTTTAGGGCGTGCGGTGGATCCGGTGGTTCACCATTTCTCCACAGGAATGCCGGCAAAGTTTTCTGTAGTGGAGAACGAGATTCGGCTCCATGCTACAGTCGTGGAGGTGGATGCTGAGGAAGGGCATGCGTATTCGACTGAACGCGTGCGCCGGGATTGGGATTGAAGAGATGCCGGCAGGCGGTGACGGATATGGCGGGACAGCCGGCAGGGCGGAACATTGAATACCGAAACGGACATAAAGAGCGACGCTGAAAATGAAATGCCCACAGTGCGGACATGAAGACGACAAAGTCATTGATACCCGCGTTGGCCGCGATGCGGAGTCTATCCGGCGGCGTCGCGAGTGTGTCAACTGCGGCTATCGCTTCACGACGCACGAGATTGTCGTGCGTACAGATGCGATTGTAGTTAAACGCGACGGTGCACGGGAGGAGTTTAATCCGGAAAAAGTTCACAGCGGTATCCGGATGGCATGCTGGAAACGACCGGTGAGTGAAGAACAGATCGATCAGATGGTCAAGAATATAACGGGCGAAGTTGAACGAATACCCGAGCGTGAGATTACCAGTCACTATCTCGGGGAGTTGACGATGGCGGAATTACAGAATGTGGACCAAGTCGCTTACGTGCGGTTTGCTTCTGTGTACCGGCGCTTTAAGGATGTCGACCAGTTTGTTCAGGAGATACAGTCGCTCGCCCATCAGGATAAATCCTGATGGGAGGTGTTGGGTAATGGTTAACGTCGACACACAGGATGGCGCGGCTATTGTTTTCACGGCATTCGGTGAGGTGACTGTGAGCAGCGCTTAAGCTGTTGCGGAATTACTGGTTGGGCTTGGACGCCAGGAAGGAAAATGTACTTATGATCAAGCTCCCGAGGGAACATCTTTTTTTTCGGGATGAGGCAACGGGAACTTATGAGACGTTCTCGCCGGACTCGTTTCAGAATGAACTGGAACAAAGTTTTCAGGCGGTCGGCATTTATGAGGACTGGATCCCTCACGAGATAACTCAGACGGTTATCGATCATCTCCAGGTGCCCGCTCAGGGGCGGAACGGGAAAGCTCTGACGAGGGTCGATATCGATGCTTTGGTGAAAAAAGTGCTGATTGACGCGGGGTACCCGGATGTTGCTGCGCAGTATTGTTCCCGCCGAGGTGTTGCGCCCGAAGCGGACAGAGCCTCTGAAGCCGAAGAATGGTCTGCCGCGCGGATTCGTCATGTTCTCACATCCGCACTCGCTGTAGACGAAAACGGGGTAGAGGAGGTGGTCCGCGCGGTCATGGAAAAGCTGCGTAACCTGGGATTCTCGCAAGTTACGGATGACCTTATTACTGGGTTGGGGCGCCATGTGCTTTTCAACCGGAACACAGCGCCCGAACAGCAACTGGAAGCGGCTGGTCAGTGGGACAGCGGGCAAGCGGAAGGCGGGTTGTTTCTTTCTGTGGACCCCCGGCACCGCTTGGGCGAAGAGTGCCTTCAGCTGCTGGAGGAAGAAGTGATTACACTTCATACCTCCAACCGTCTGCTTCCGCTTACATGGTGCACTGTCAATTTACGGAAATACTTTGCGAAGATCGACGCATACCCTTTCATCGCGCTTTCCCTTCTGCCGGAAATGTATCCGTTGAGCGACCGATGCGGAAAGATTGTTTATGCCGCCCGGCAGGAGTTGTGCAGGGAATGTCCCCATGCTTCGGCGCATCCGGCCCGGGTGTATCTGGAGGGCGTTGATACGCTGTTCCGGGATATGTGTGTGCCCATGCAGGTGTCCGAGGCAGAACAATTATACAGCGAGATGCGCGATATCATGAAGGCGAATATTGCAGATCACACTTCCTTCGAATTCGTCCTTGTGGATACAGAAAGCTGAACCTGTCCGCGTTTCAGCCGAAGCCGGCGTCATAAAGGCTTTGAAAGGTTACGTTGCTCTCCGATGTCGGAACGTTGTGCTGGCGCAGGACATACTTACCGATAATGTCGGCTTCGAGGTTTACAGGGTCGCCCTGCTTCATGCTCCCGAGATTGGTATTGGCTGACGTCCAGGGGATGATGTGCAGGGAAAAGTACGTATCGGCCAGTTGCGCGATGGTAAGAGATACGCCGTCCACGGCTATACTTCCTTTCGGGATGACCAGCGGTTTGAGATCGGCAGGTAAGTGGATATCTATAATTGTGTCCTGCCCTGATCTCCGCAGGCTTTTGACGTGACTGACGGCGTCGACGTGTCCTGTGACGAAGTGGCCCCCGAATCGTCCCTCTGCCGGAAGGGCCCGTTCCAGGTTGACTGGGGCACCACGCCGGAGCATTCCCAGGTTGGTCCGTTCGAGGGTTTCCCCAAGACAGTGGAAGTACAGCAGTCCTTCGGAGGGACGGATGCTTTCCACGGTGAGGCAGGCGCCGTTTACGGCTATGCTGTCTCCTTCAGCGATTTCGTGCAGCGGGAGACCCGAATTAATGACAAGTTTTGAGTGGGACGCCGCAATATGTGCCTCACGGAGTTCCCCTACATTTTCAATGAGTCCTGTGAACATAAGCAGAAGGGTATCCTGTTATCAAAAGATCTTCACCTGAACGTTGAGCGTCCATTCGTTCGAGTTTGTACGCCTCCGCCAGACTCGCGGGGTCGGCACCTGCCACGGCAGGTCGAGTGTGCTCGCCTCCCAGGATTTTCGGGGCCATAAAGAACGCGGTCTTATCCACGATGCCTGCGTTGAAAGCGGCTGCAGCGAGTTTGCCACCTCCTTCAATCAGAAGCGCGGTGATCTGCTGGTTTCCGAGGTTCTGTAAAAGTTCACGCCATTCGGTATTATTATCAGTACTTACAAAACGGGGAAGGTTTTCCGGACTGGCGAAGATCCTGCTGTCCGAAGGTATATCGCCTGAGCGAGTCCAGACAAGTTTGGCCGGCTGACGCGGCCATTTTTTCGGGGAGCGCACAGTGAGAGATGGATCATCCAGGCGCACGGTTTCCGCGCCGACCATGACAGCGTCTGACCACTGGCGCAGTCGCTGAACTTTGCGGCGTGATTTATCCCCCGTGATCCACTTAGACTGACCGTCGGCCGTAGCGATTTTTCCGTCGAGTGTCATGGCCATTTTTAAAAGTACAAACGGTCGCCCTTTGGTGATCCAGCACAAGAATGCTTCATTCAGCACACGACATTTCTGCTGTTCTACCCCTGTGGTGACGGATATACCATGCTCCCGAAGCCACTGTATGCCACGGCCTGAGTGGCGTGGGTTCGGATCAGTTATGCCCACGACGAGATGTTCGATCCCGCTTTCAGCGATAGCTGTTGTACATGGAGGTCTTCGCCCGAACGTGCAGCAGGGTTCCAGATTCACATAAAGGCTTGCTCCCTGGGCCTGTTCTCCTGCGTCATTCAGTGCTTGAGGTTCGGCATGATGATCGCCCGGCCACCGATGATGGCCGCGTCCCACAATACGGTTGTTTTTCACGACAACGGCCCCCACCAATGGGTTGGGACTGGTCCGACCCCAGCCTTTTCGGGCTTCGGTCAAAGCTTTGCGCATCCAGTGATTGTGCAGATTACCTGCCATGATATTCGAACGGTTTTCCTTTTTAGGAATAGTATATACGTTCTCCGGGGCGGGGCCAGCGCATTCAGCAACGAAGATGAGTTATGTGGTGCGCGGCGTTATGTTGCGTCATTGGTCTCTATAAGCCCGGATCAAGGCAGATTTAAGCTGAATCGGTTGTTTTTTCGCAACATAACGCGCATTATTAAACGCGAATTGTCTTTAGGTATCCATTGGTTCAAATAGGATTGAGCCGAAAGCTTGTTCGATGATCAGTATACTGATGCGAAGTATCCTTTGGAGTGAGGCGGCCTGACGCCGCTCTAATAGGCGAAGCCTGGTTCGGCCTTTTGCATCGCAGAATAGTCGCCGCGCCAGGCCGCGGCGTACCAGAGTCCCGATTCTCTT
>CAJXKU010000171.1 GCA_913055945.1 uncultured Lentisphaerota bacterium
CCGGAACATACCGGAGACAACGTCTCGCCGCGGGGTGTCAGGGCGGCTGCGCCGCCCGGCGGGTTGGCTCGTACGTATCCTCAAGCATGTAAGGACGTATGGCTATCCGAACGCGAATCACGCCCTCTTCGCCGTATATGCGTATGTGGGAGCCGCGGGAATAACTGGTCCGCCTTGTAACTTGTGGGCGGCGATTCATATTGCCCCTGTATGATCGACCGGCGCTCGAAAAGAAAACAGCAACTGTTCGCCCTGTTTCTGCTGTCCCTGGTGACAACTCACTGTTCCCGTTATGATCGGGGCTTTTGCGAGGTAACCCACGTACGCCAACCCTGTAAACAGGAAATAAGAAGATAACAAAGCCGCTTGGTTTGATTTTACATTTTCAGTATTCCCAACACCCCCAGAACAGTTGGCAGTTCTGAACAGACGTCGTATTTTAAGAGAGAATTTCTGATAGGGCTCAATTCGCATACTATGGTTGCACAATTCTTAAGACTGTCACGTCCCCAAACCCACACATCTCCGGAGAGATATTTCCGTCCAGGCCACCCCCTCACCATAAGTTACACTGACCAGAATACCAAAAGCCTCGTCAGTACTGTCACATGTTACGATATAATACCTGAAGACCAACAGATTGTGGTGTCCCAACCTTCGCCGCGAATCTACGCCACACACATCGGACAGCTGGTGGAAGTCACGGCCCTCGCAAAACCCCGGGGACAATGGCTCAGGCTGGGTACTCGCGCCTGGATACATTCCCTCTCAAACACTTACAAACTGAGCGGAGGTCAAACAATCCCCGTGGTCACCCTGCGATATGAGACTCAATTATATAAAGCCAACCTGCGCCTCGCATACCGACTGCAACCCGGCCTGACATATCCGGCCCGCGTGGCGTGCACGGGGCCGGACGGCTCCGTAATCCCCCAATCGGACGTCCATGTTAAAGATATTTCTTCCTCCGGCATCGGCTTACAATTCCCCAAAGAATCAACCAGCTCCGCTTTCCGGGACCAGTTGAAACACGGCCATATTGTGACCTTACATATACAATTACTGGATTTTGAACACAAAACCGCAGGACAAAATTTCAGCGCGGATATGCAAATGGAGGGCGAAATACGCAAATTCGAGTCGCTGCACCACCCCAACAGGATCTCGCTGGGCCTGCAGTTCAACAATATGACGACCGATCAGGAGCACACAATTGCTGCTTTTATTAATGCCGCCCAACGCTATGAACTCAGCAACCGCACACCGCACTGAATCGTATCGTAACAGCCCCTCCCGCGCGGCCGGTCTGCCCTGATCGTCCAGGAAGACCTCACGAACTCGCACACGCTGATCGAATTCGTCTTCGGTATCAAGGATGCAAAATCGCCAAAAAAAGGTATATTTTCACGGCTCCGGCAGAATCCCCAACTTTTAGCGTATTTTCTATTTGAAAACAGGGGGTTGTAAGGTGTAGGGTATTCTATGCAGGCGGAAGAGGTCGTCGTTGTCGAAAATGCGAAGGCGGGTATCATCGGCAGGAACCGACACAGAAAAAACAGTGTTTCCGCCAAGGGGGGAGAGGGATCGGAGTGCCGGAACTTTGGAACGAAACACTTTTCGAATAAATGTGCCAGGGTGAAAAGGACTGCAATCTATAAAAAAAAGAGAGGGTGAACAGCGCATATGTTGTCAGATAATGAAACAATCAAACTATATATGCAACATATCGCTAACTACGAACGCGTTACCCCCGAAGAGGAAGTTGAGCTTGCAGCCCGTATTCACGAGGGCGATGAAAAAGCGCGCGTGAAATTGGTTCGCAGCAACCTTCGGCTCGTGGTCAAAATCGCTCACGACTTCAAAGGCCGAGGTCTTCCGTTGCTCGACCTGATCTCGGAGGGGAATATCGGGCTTATGCGAGCAGTGGACAAATTTGATCCCTCAAAGGGCGCAAAACTCAGCAGCTATGCCGCATGGTGGATCAAACAATGCATGCGTCGAGCATTGGCCAATCAGTCCCGTACCGTCCGTATTCCTATCCAATCCGCAACCAAAATCAGCAAAATTCACAATGCACGCATCAGACTCCGGGAAAAATTAAACCGGGAGCCCGAGAATTCAGAGATTGCGGAAGAAATCAACCTGACGGAACGCACGGTCTCACAACTTGGACGCGTCAGTACAACTACGTTCTCACTTCATGACCCCATCCAGCAGGGGGAAGAAGGCGAATTCCATGATATTCTTCCGGACCAGTCGACATCGACACCCGACCAGATGGTCCAGGATGATGAAACCATGCGGCGCATGATGCATCTGGTCCAATTCCTGGACGAACGAGAGCGCGGCATTCTGACGTTGCGTTACGGCCTGAATGGCGAACGTCCCCATACCCTGGAAGAAGTCAGCCGAATCATCGGCCCCACACGCGAACGGATTCGGCAGTTGCAGCATCAGGCAGTGAAAAAATTACGCCTCATGCTGGAAGAGGAAGGGGGCGAAGAGGATACAGGCGAAGAAACCGGTGAAAATCAGTCAAGCAGCGTACACGAAGCTGCCTGAAGTCTGTCCTATCCGGGCGGATATCAGTGGTAAAAGACTTTGCTCGGCAACCTTTGTCGAGCAGAATTCTCCCTAAAGCTGTATCCTGAAATGAAACTGCCTCCCGACACCGCAATCGGGAAATACCTCACTCACCTTCGGGGAGAGAGGAAGAAAACGTTGCGGCTCCCTCTGCCCGACGGCTTCAGGCTACCGGTGTACCCCTCACGGAAGCCTTAGCTGGGGAAATACGGTCCTTCTCCAATTTCTGTCACCGTGCATTCGCGTCGAATTATGATGCCATGGTTCAAAAGACGTAGGATTCGCAAGGATATATACTACTGATATTACGTGGAGATAATATATCCGGGTTTACAGGTAAGCGAGAAGAGGCGAAAATGCGCTATGACCCTGCGGGAAGCCATTGAAAAATTCGAACACACGATCATCTCTGTGATCGAAGGTCGCTGCCGCAGGCGCAGGGATCGGGTTCTGCGTGGTATCCTGTTCGCCTTATCCAGACTTTACGGCTCACTAGTCCAATTCCGACTGATGTTATACCGGAATCGAATCATTCGCCAACGAATGCTCGGATGCCTGGTCATCAGTATCGGCAATATAACAGTAGGTGGGACGGGCAAGACCCCAGTGGTCGAACGATTCTCCAAAACTCTCCTGCAGAAAGGACGACGCGTCGCCATCCTCAGCAGGGGATACCGCAGCAAAAGCCAACCATTTCTGCAGAAACTTCGTCATCTGATCTTCCGCACCGACAAGACAATTCCTCCAAGAGTCGTTTCAGATGGTCAGCGCTTATTGATGGATTCCAGAATGGCAGGAGACGAACCGTACATGCTCGCCACCAACCTGCCTGAAGCAATCATGCTCGTCGATAAAGACAGGGTCAAGTCCGGACGCTTTGCTATTCAGCGCATGGCGGCAGACACGCTGATTCTCGACGACGGTTTTCAGTATTTACCGCTCAAACCTACGGTTCATATCGTGCTGGTGGATTCGACCGATCCGTTTACCAATCATCACCTCCTGCCAAGGGGACTGTTACGAGAACCGATCCGCAACTTGAAGCGAGCAAATTATGTTTTCCTTACAAAATCATCCGGAAACAGCAATCTACGGCACCTGAAAGACTTCATACACCACCACAACCCCCGCGCCGATATTATCGAATGCAGCCATAAGCCGTTGTACTTAGAGAACGTCTATACGCAGGAACGGCTCGAATTGAATTTTCTACAAAACCAGAAAATCGCTGCAATATCTGCCATAGCTGCACCGGAAAGCTTTAAAGAAGGCTTGAGCAAACTTGGGGCTGAACTTGTTTACGCGGAAAGTTTTATAGATCACCATCAGTTCAGACAACAGGAACTTATAAATTTCCTGAACGCGGCGATCTCCCACGGCGCAAAAGCAGTGGTAACCACTGAAAAGGACGCGGTACGATACCCAAAACTGGATCGGCGCGACATCCCTCTGTATTTCCTGCGGGTCGAAATTGATATTCTCAGTGGTTACAAGAGCTTTCAGGAGGGTATCAGTCGAATATGCTTCTCCTGAACTCCATCTTCCAGAGAAGATGAATTGGAGCTGGACAGAAAAGGAGACACGAATGCGCACTTTTGTGGCTTTTCCTGTATCAGAACCGCTTCTTTCCTACGTAAAAAACATCCAGGAGGAATTGAAACGAAGAGGCGTTAAAGGCAAGTGGGTTCCCCCGATCAATCAACATCTCACCGTACTTTTCCTCGGCGATCAGGAGAAAGAGCAAATCAACGAATTGGGCAGACACCTACAACATGTCCGGCATCAACATTCAGCTTTCGACATGCGCCCCGCGGCCGTTTCCACTCTGGGACGCCCCCCGCGCGTGGTGCATCTCAGCTGGGACAAATCCAGCCGGGAACAGTTCGCCCTGTTGGGAGAAACTGTTAAACAGGCTGTTCGCCGCGTAGGCATGAAGGTGGAACAAAAGGTCATGGACCGGGAAGTCTTACCCCATGTAACGCTGCTTCGATTCAGACACAGAAAAGAAGCACACGTCCTTCGCCATCTCGGGGATCTCGGAAAAGATGGATTCCACTGGCATGAACCGCTGCCGGAGCCCGACTTCTCCACGGTCCGCTTTCAGAATCTCTGCATATACGCCAGCATTCTTCACCCCGAAGGCCCGGAATACCAAAAGCTTGACTCGGTAAAACTTCCTGCTCCTCAGTAACGCGCCCACGAAAAACGGGAATGCACATCATTACTCAATACAGTCGCGCTGCGCCCGCAAACGGGCGATCAGCCCCCGGATTTTTTCGGCATACTGCCCGTCAGTAGCCCACGTTCCCGCCAGATCCGTCAAATAAGGGGCTGATCCCCTCTTGACCAGGTGAAAGCGAGGATCAACTTTTTCGCTTTTCAGAGATCGCCGAGAACCATACGCCTTCAAATGTTGCACATGAGCGCGAACCCCTTCGCGTATCGATGAAAAAGTGGCGCCGGCACCCCCGCCGTCAGTGGCTCCCAGACCACAGTAATTATGTTGAGACGGCCCCACTTGTCCACCAAACCGCAGAAAATCGGTCTCCAAACACATCTGAGCAAAGGCGATGTCAGCATTGACTCCTTCCCGGCGGCATTCCCGAAGATAGAGCCGCGCGAATTCCCGCGCCTGCCCGAACGAGACATCCTCATTCTTCCCAGCCAGAAAGCGTCCCATTCTGGCCGCGCTCAACGCCCCTTCTCCCATGATCTTCAACCTACCCTTTACCCGCACGCGCCCACCGTCTTCCGGCATGTATTGCTTCCCACATCCGGTGGTCAAAAGCAGGCCAACAATCACGACGTTTACACTGACCGCCAGAACGTTTTTATGCCAAAAGCATTCCATACGCCCATTCCCTTCTGGATCAACCTATGCAAAGCTGCTTCAGCCGAATTACAACAGAAAGCCAAATTAGTACCCCGAGGCATAAATGCAAACGCTCTTCAGCATTGAATTCAAACTGAGCGCCCCACAGCACGGGGATTCTTCTGTAACAGCAAATAAAGCGCTCGAATCCGTTTCACCCCTCCCCTGCAGCCCAATTGGTTCACGCTTCGCCTCGCTATTTTAACTTTGGGCGCGGCCGTGCTCAGAGCCACCCGCCACACAGCACGAGCGCCACTACCACAGACCAGAGGTCACACCCTCACCGAGGCACTCAACGCTTTCATCCGACGACTGAATCAAAATATTCTTCCAAGAAACGTTTGCTTAACAGCATTTATGTGTTATGTTGATAAATAGAAAGATTGGAAGCGTACTTGTATCCAATAAAACAAAGGAGGTTCCTATGAAACAACTTATTATGACTTTTGCACTTGGATTGGGCGGCATGACGTTGATGTTAAGCGGTTGCGCCACTTCTGACCTTAACACCTACGGATCCTTCCAGCCGGCTGAAAAAACCGTCGCGGTTCCCTCTGGTGGAGAAGGTCTAACAGGAAATATTAAGGAAATGTTGCATCAGGAGGGCTGGAATCTGGTCATACAGGATGCGAGAAAAGGTATGGAAATCTCATGGGAAGATAAACTTACAGTCGAACAATACGCCAAACATCCGACCCGTTACAAGATGATCATCGACAGTTACAGGATCATCGGCTCCCTATACCAATACGATGTTTCCGTGATCGACCTCCGAGAAGGCCGGGAAGTACTTACCATGTCCGGCACCGGTACGGCCGACAAGATCGTCAGCGAATTTCGTAAAGCCGTTTCCCAGTAAAAAAACAAACGCACGCACAGCCGAGACCGCAAACGGAACGCGTACGACAAGCAAAAGTGATATTGTAAACAGCATCAGGACAGAATCAATCAGTGATAATTTCAGACCACTGAAACCAGACACACTAAGAGCGGAGTCAAAAGACTGTACAATCAGAATTCAAGAAGAGCATGGGAGAAGGCTAATGACTGGATCACAGAGTAGCAAAACGGCAGCACGTATTTCCCTTTCAAACTGCCTTCCGGGGAGAGAAACAGGCAGGCAGAAGAGATCTCGTTTATTCGAAAAATCCAGAACTCCTTCTTTAGCAACAATCCGCAGCAGCCTTCTACTACTCACTGGTACCGTCATTCTTTTCATGGTGGCAGGTTGCAAGACCACTGACACGAGTACCGAAAAAGACCAGCCCCCTGAAGAGACTGCCTACGTGTGGCGCGGATTCCCTGAACCCGCACCCACTCGACGTGACAGCAAGATCCTCATCGAAAAGTTCGCCCCGAAGCGGATCGACTCGCCCACGTCCCAGGTGTCGCCGACGCCAACCTGATCCTCACCCTCACTGAGCTTTTCGCCGACGGTGGCGTAGCTGGGGTTCGGTGCAGTGTCAGAACTCCCGAGGTCGACCGGCTTGCTCGCGACGAGCAACAGCCGGTCGGTACGAAGGGAGTCCCCGTGGGTGAGGGTGACGGTGACCACGTCGTCCGAGGCCCCGTTCTCCGCTTTTTGATGATCGAACGCAGCCGTCGGCGGTTCGGCGACCACGTCGGCGAGCGTTCCGAAAGCGACGAACAGCGTCGTTCCGAGGAGAACGACCAGTGCGACCATCAGAATCGTCGACACACCCGAGGTGACTGCTCGGTCCCCCCCGCCGACCGCGAGCATCTCCGGTT
>CAJXKU010000172.1 GCA_913055945.1 uncultured Lentisphaerota bacterium
CCTCCCGGCCACGTGATTTTTATCCGATAAGTGTCCCCGTGGCTGATCGCATGCCGGGGAATACGCAACTCCCAATGTCCATTTTCGCCAAGCCGTTCTGCTGAAAAAGCAGGATCCACTTCCCAGCCGGTGAAATCCCCAATCAGATATAACGTTTCAGCATTCGGCGCCCATTCGCGGAAGACCCACTCGTCTCCCCGCAGATGTAGCCCGAAATACTCGTGTCCGGAAGCGAAATCCTCCAGACTCATCCTGTCCTCTGTCACACAGGAAGCCACTTCCGCTATATACCGACCCCGTTCCCACAAAGCCGGCTCGTACGGCTCCAGATAGGCATCATACGCGACCGGCGAAGACTGAGAGCGATAACACATAATCATTCCTCATTATAATTTTCGTGACAAAATTACGTGAACTTGACAACGCATCCTTGCAGAACATCCTCGAACTTTGTTCAATATTGCAGATCATGCAGCTTAGAACGGGTTCACAAGAGGGCGTTCAAGCATTTTTTCATATATCTCAATATACTGGCGTGCAGTTTGTTCGTGAGTGAAGCGTTCAGCCGCTTCCTGCATGATCCGTTCCCTCTGTTGCGCTTTCCGCTTGAGCGGCAGGCGCTCAAAGTTCATCGCTTGATCGATCCCCCATCGCAGTCCCTGCGAATCATAAACGGTAAACAGAATCCCATTTCCTCTGTTCTGTTCCGGGACCAGCATATCTATGGTGTCATGGAGCCCGCCTGTATCATTTGCCACAGGTATAGCTCCATACTTCATGCCTATCATCTGGGCCAGACCACATGGCTCGAAAAGCGAAGGTATCAGCACAACGTCCGACGCCGCATAAGCCAAATGGGAGAGCTTTTCATCAAAATCACACACGGCAATGCGGTCATAAAAATCATGGAACCGTACCAGATCATGAAATGGCTGCTGAAAAGCCCCATCGGCTACAAACACAATCTGAAGTTTGTCGTCCCAATAGTCTGAAACGACATCATACAGAATGTGGGCAAGCAGCTGAGGCCCCTTTTGGTATGGATCCAGCCGGGATGGCCAGAAAAACAACGGCGCGTCCGGCTCGTGGATCAGGCCGAGCTGTTCCTGCAACGCCGCTTTGTTAGCCCGTTTTCCCTGTACGTGGCTCTCAGGCTCAAAGTTCTCCGCAATGAGTTCATCAGTGCCGGGGTGGTAGCCCGGATCAGGCGCATTGAGGATGCCCGCGGCACACTTGGCTTCGTATTTGGCTGTTATCTCTTTCTGAATCGGCTCCGGCACAAAGTCACGCATTCCCTCGACGATTTCCTCCAGAAACTTCGGGCTTACGGTATTGATAAAATGGCTGGCAAATACACCGCTACCCAGAAAATCCGCCGGGTTCGTGTCACGCGTTTCTTCGTAATTACCGGGCGGATAGCGGTAGTACAGATACTGCCATATCTCCGCTGCATCTATACCGGAGTCCTCGATTTCACCCAGGGTCATACAGCGAGTATGAACATTATGAATCGTGAACAGACAGCGGATATCCAGGAAGCGTGCCATAGGGGGGATGAGCCCGGTCATCCAGTCGTTGCAGTGGATCAGATCCGGCTTTACCCAGGGTATGATATTGTTGAGTACTTCCCGCTGAAAAGCCAATGAGATCTTGGGTGCCCCGCCCTGAGCCTGAGAATATACGTTGTCCCTGTAGTAAAAGATGCGATCCTCGGCAAGATGGATACGGGCACCCGGCAGTTTGTTCTTGTAGGTCATCAACTTTTCGTTGATAACGTCCCCTACCCTACTGTTAAACATACGCCGGTAATGGGGTAAAGCAACATGCACATCTGCGCCGAGAGAGAACAAGGCGGAGATCAGGGACGCAGACACATCAGCCAACCCTCCGGCTTTGGCGGTCATAATATTCGCCAGGTTGCCCATTCCCTGGGGGAGATAAGTAATTTCCGGCGTCACCACCAGAATCCTGGGATTTGCGGGCTTATTATCAGCATTGTCCTGCAGTGATTGATCGGGCATATACCGTCTTTCTTTTTACATAGTAATCACTCATAACTTACAATTATAAATTTCCTTTTTCACTCTTGCAGTTTCTAAACTTTTTTCTGTTACGCCCATGTCACAAAACCGGGCATGTCTTTATACCAGTCCTTTCCTGCGGGCACCACCCGGCACGTAAAACCAAAACGTCCCGTCTGCTCACAACAAAGACGCTGACGATACGTGTAGATCCCCGACTTCAATTTACCCGGCCTCTCCATGGTTTCGCAGTGGCTTTCCACGATCTGTTGATACGAATTCACCGGCCCATGGTAAACCTGGACATCCACTTCCTGCGGGGTGAGCTCGCCTAACCACACGTTCACAGTCACTTCAAAAGACTCCCCTGCTTTGACCATCGAAACATCCCGATCCGCCTCGGGCTCGTAGACAATAATTTCGTCCCAATGCTCCTCCAGACGCCGTCTTTGTTCAACCAGCTCCTGCGCTTTGCGGCCCGAATCCGCCGTAAGCTCTTTATAAGCTTTCTGCGCCACTTCGTAGTAACTCTGACGGTATTCATCAAACATGCGGTGAGTGGTGTAATGCTTCAATATATTTCTAATGCTCGCCTTGCTCTTTTTCAGCCACTCTTTCGGAAGCGAATCAGTGTCGCGGGAATAAAACGCCGGGATCACTTCGTTCTCCAGCACGTTATACAGCGCCTGAGTCTCAACCATATCCTGATACTCCGTATCGTCAAAGACTTCTCCGTCACCAACTGCCCAACCGAACTCCTGGGCATAGGCCTCCGCCCACCAGCCGTCCAGGACACTCACATGCAAAGCGCCGTTCAGACATGCTTTCATTCCGGACGTTCCGCTTGCCTCCAGCGGTCTCCTGGGAGTATTAAGCCAAACATCGACTCCCTGTACCATCTGACGTGCGAGCGCAATGTCGTAATCTTCGAGGAATACCAACCGATCGCGAATACCTTCCTGGCGGGCAAAGTCGATCAACTCTCGGATAAGGGCTTTGCCATCATCATCCGCCGGATGCGCTTTTCCCGCAAACATCAATTGTATCGGCTGGTCGTCGTCCCGTAGCAACTTTTTCAAGCGCTCCGACTCGCGCAAAAGAAGCGTAGCCCGCTTATAGGTGGCAAACCTGCGGGCAAATCCGATCGTCAGAATGTCGCTCTGCAATACATTCGCTGCACGCTGGATTTCAGACTCGGTTGCGTTTCGGGCCCGATACTGAGTCTCCATCCTCTCCCGTGCAGCACGAACGAGACGAGTGCGAGCGAACTCATGGACGCGCCACAACTCTTCATCCGGAATATTATCCACAGCCTCAGCAGCTTCCTGGGGGTCCTGCCGCCAACTGGGGCCCAAATATCGATCAAAAAGCGACTGCAGCTCCTCGCCGGCCCACGAACCGGCATGCACAGCGTTTGTGACTACCCCGATGGGCACTTCGTCTGTGGGGCGTTCTTTCCACAAGTGCGCCCACATATTCCGTGCGACTTCGCCGTGAAGTTGACTCACGCCATTGCTCAAGTACGACATTCGCAACGCAAGAATTGTATTACAGATCTCCTTGTCTTCAGTACCTTGAGGCATCCCCCATTTGAGTACTTGGGAGGGGTCTATGTCTATTTCCTCTGCCAGTGCTTGCAGGTAAGGAGTGACCAGGTCTACGTGAAATCTTTCATTGCCGGCCGCGACAGGCGTGTGCGTGGTGAATACGTTACTGCGGCGCACAATTTCCTGCGCCGTTTCCTGTGAAAAGCCTTTATTTTTCATCAGGTATTCCAACCGCGCCAGAGTAAGAAACGCCGCATGCCCTTCATTCATGTGACACACCGCCGGATCATACCCCATGGCCACGAGCGCGCGGAACCCCCCGATGGCCAACAGCAGCTCCTGCCGAAGCCGCATCTGATGATCGCCACCGTAGAGCCTCGCCGTAATACCCCGGTAGTGAGGTCCATTTTCGGGAATATTTGTATCAAGCAGATAGAGAGGGGTATTGCCCACCCACAACACCCAGACGACAGCCTTCAACTGGCCTTCAGGCAATGGTACATTCACCGTAATCTGATCACCGTTATCTCCTCTGACCCGCCACAAAGGCAGCGTATGCACATCGTTTTCCGGGTAATGCTCCTGCTGCCAGCCGTCCTGGTTCAGGTACTGCCGGAAATATCCCTGGCGATACAACAGGCCTACACCTAAGAACGACGCATTCACGTCCGAAGCCGCCTTCAGATGGTCCCCGGCGAGCACACCGAGTCCGCCCGAGTACAAACGTATACTCTCATGAATGCCATACTCCAGACAGAAATAGGCCACCTCTCTGTTGCCGTGAGTACAGACATCTTCCGTACCATGACATATTTCGCTGCGGAATTCTTCCTGAACCTCCGAGAGCTGAGCTAAAAAGGCTTCGTCCTCTGCCAGCTCCTCGAAACGGTTCTGCGGTACATTGTTTAAAAACAGCAGAGGATTTTTTCCGCATTTATTCCACAGGGGAGGATCTATCCGGCGAAACAATTCCGCGGCATCATTATGCCAGCACCACCACATGTTTCTGGCTAATTCGTCCAGAAAAGAGAGTTCCTCCGGAACCGTCGGTTCTACACTGAACAGTTTTATATGTGCCATACGCCTCACTTTTCGTTATATTTATTGCCAAATTTCAAAAGCCGACCTCTGTTATACGAGCAGAATTGCACACCTTTACACGGCGCCCCTTCGTGTTCTTACTCAAAAGAGCATATCCCGCTGTTTCCACCCCGGGGGGAAGAATGTCAGATTTCTGCCTTCTCCAGAAGTCCGGTATCGGATTCTTACCGACGAAATCCCCGTTTCCCCGATATAGTACGTACTTTACATTAAGACCCCGTGCCCTGCCAAAAAGCATAAACGTTTTAACACAAAATCTGTTCTTAGTTTCAGCAATTCAAAGATGATCGGGCTCTCTCTTCTTGAAACTTCGCTCCACAGCTGCTAGATCGAGTTGATGAAATAAGTTATGATAAAAACTTACTCATATGTAATGTATTTTACATAGTAAAACCTTATCTACGGACAGAACTTTGAACGCTCAGCTCTATCCAGAGTTTCTGTCCAGCTATGAAGCAACAAGGAACCCGAAGAATGGACACTGATGCCCGACAGGCGGTGGAACTTTTGATAGCTGAAGACGACTCAGAGGACCGCATACTTATCCGAGAGGCGCTTGAGGAGGCACAACTGGATAGCTCGTACACTTTCGTAAAAGACGGACAGGAACTCGTGGATAGACTGTACCGACGTCAACGCAGAGAAACCCCCGACCTACCCGTACTGATACTCCTTGACCTGAATATGCCCCGAAAAGACGGTCGCCGAGCATTGGCGGATATAAAGAATGACCCTATGCTTCGCGCCATTCCGGTTATCGTACTGACCACTTCATGCGACGAAGAAGAAATTTTACAAGCTTACCAAATCGGCGTAAGTACTTATATGCGGAAACCCGCCAGCTTTGATAAATTAACCGAAATGATCGAGACAATCGGACGCTATTGGCTGCAGTTTGCGGAACTTCCTCCGCCTTCCGGGCAGCGGGATCTCACGCGGCCTTTACGCGGGGAAGAACATGCTCATCCGGATGGATACTACTCTTTTGCCTAGATCGCTCACTGTCCAGCGCCGCCGCCATGTACAAAAGCAGGCGAGAACATCTGGTACTTCTATAGAGAAACAATGACCTACACAAAAAAAAATAAGCATACATTCTGCTGCAAAGCGCTGATCTCCCTGTCATTCCGGGCAATGTACCTCAGCGCCCTCTACATATGGCTTTTTGCCAATGCAGATACACGCTCGTTAGCGGATCAGTCGCCCACCGCACCGGATTCTCCCGAGGAAAAAAAAGTTCTCCTCCTCCACTCCTATCACAAAGGAATGGAATGGGCCGACAACATTACCCGGGGTGTAGAAGCACACCTGCTTAACACAGCTCCATTCGATATCGACCTGAAGGTCGAATACATGGACACGAAGCGTTTTTACAGCCGGGATTATCTTCAGAGATTAAAGAAGCTCTACGCGCAAAAATATAAAAACGCCGATCTGGACCTCGTCATTACCGCCGACAACAACGCAACAACGTTTGCCCGCCGACATCGCTCGGAGCTGTTTGCCGGAGTACCGCTCGTATTCTGCGGATTAAATCATTACAAGCCGGACATGTTTTCCGAGCAGGCCGATATAACCGGCGTAGTCGAATCCCTGGACGCGGAACGGACCCTCCGCACTGCACTTCGCCTCCACCCCGAAACCCGCCAAGTGGTCATTGTCAACGACAATACGCCCACTGGACAGGCAAATGAAAAGAAATTGAGAGAAAATGTTCTGCCGAATCTCGAAGAAGATGTCTTTATCCGTTTTACAGGAAAACAGATAACGATGAGAGAACTTCGGAATCAGTTGAGGACACTGGAAACAGATACATTGGTACTTCTCATGTCCTTCAACCGCGACGCAGCCGGCCAAGTTTACAGCTACCGTGAATCGATTCAGCGTGTTGCCTCAGCCTGTAACAGGCCGATATACGGACTGTGGGAGTTTTACCTCGGCCATGGCATCGTCGGCGGTTGCCTTAACGGCGGATTTACCCAGGGCAAAACTGCCTCTTTGCTGGCCAAACGCATCTTAAAAGGCGAAGATCCTTCCTCGCTGGGGGTTATAGAAAAAAGCCCCAATCGCTATATGTTTGATTACAACGAATTGAGAAAATTCGACATTTCCCTCTCGGCGGTACCTTCCGGCAGTAAAGTGATCAATCGGCCCACGCGCTTTTTTGTCAGATACGGAGAAATCCTGCTCGGAGTAGGAAGCG
Source organism: uncultured Lentisphaerota bacterium (assembly GCA_913055945.1). Classification (GTDB taxonomy): domain Bacteria; phylum Verrucomicrobiota; class Lentisphaeria; order Oligosphaerales; family CAJXKU01; genus CAJXKU01. The sequence continues at coordinate 6,873 of CAJXKU010000172.1, forward strand.
TGGTAGTAATTCTGATTCTTTTTATTGGCATGCTCACGTTCAATATAGCCCGCCGCAAGCGGGCGGAGACCGAATTGCGCCATTATCAGGAACGTCTGGAACAGCTGGTGGAGGAACGCACAGTCGAGGTTCCGGGCGGCTGCGAGGGCGTTCTCCCCCCTCGATCGGTTCGGGATTTATTATCCCGAAGACTCACGGGAGGGACATGGCATCGACGTGTCATCTCTGTGGCAGCACCGTCGCGGAAGCCGGCGACCCGACAGATGGACCGAACGCGGGG
>CAJXKU010000173.1 GCA_913055945.1 uncultured Lentisphaerota bacterium
GTGTCGCCGGTCTGAACGTTCACCTGCGTCGTCGAGAGGGTGTCGGCCTGGCCGGGGGCCGTCTCGAACGTGCCCGACTGGCTCGTCCGCATGGTGCCCGCCGCGCCGCTTCGACGGACGGACAGTTCGTAGTTCAGCGTGCTGGACGCGTCGCGCTCGCTGGCCGGGGGGCCCTCGCTGATGAAGATCCCCTGTACGCGGAGCCGCTCACCGGCGCGCTCGGTCTGGATCAGAGCAATGGTGCTGTCGGCCGGCCCAACTGTGGCGGCCCCGGGAAAATCCATGGTGACCCCGAGTCCCACCAGGAGCACGGCCAGGACGCTTCCGAGGAGGCGCGGTGCAGAGACGAGAGCACTCATCGGTTCCCGGACTATAGTAGGTAGGAGCGCGATTGGGCCTCGCGAACGCTTGGCGAATACGTGAGCTGGCGAGAGGACCGGGTCCGCCGACGTCAGCGGCCGGGGCCGGGCGAGAACGGCCCTCCGCGGCGGATGACCATCTCGATGCCGTTGCCGTTCATCTGTACGTTGACTGGGATGTTGGTCTCCAGGCTGTTGCCACTCCCGTTCTGGAGGACGTTCATGTCGAGGTCGTCGACGGCCGTGTCCATGAGGAAGCGGTTCTCGCTGCCCGTCTGGAGCAGGTTCATCGTGTTGTCGGATCCGTCGAGGCGAATGCCGGCCGCGTTGCTCGTGCCCAGTTGCGTGATGCTTGTCCGATTCCCGGTTCCCTCGTGCACCGCCACGGCCAGGTTGTCGCTCCCTGTGCCGGCAGGACTGAAGGTACGGGCACTGTTGAACACCGCGCGGCCGGAGAGGTCGCCGGGCAGGCCGTCGCCGAACGCCGCGGGCAGGGGGGCGCCGCCCTGCGTAATGACAATCTCGTTGTCGTTGCCCAACTGGGAGGCGGACGCCCGGTTGTTTGTGCCGGCCTGCTCGATGGCGACCTCATTGTTGTTGCCGTCCTGGAAGACGGACGCGCTGTTGCCGTCCACGTCCGTGATGCCCGGTATCTCGGCGGGGATCAACTCCGTCACGTCGCCCTCGCTCACGCCGCCCTCGTCCTGGGCCACGATAATCTCCGACTGCGAGGCCCCCTCGATCTGTCCGGTGGTCGCTTGGACCTGCTCGATTTGCACCTGCGCCGCCGCCGGCTTTCAGACCGCGATATTTTGCGTTACTGTCTCGACCGTTTCGACTACTGGATTGTCCCTTTTTATGTGCCATTGTTATCTTCTCCTGTGATTAAAAAATATGAGCTTGTGTTACTCGTCAAAAAATATGGTAGAACTAAAATTTAGTTTCTTTGCTTTATGATAACAGGATAATATATTCGTTAAACTCTCAAACGCAAAGAGTCTGACTGGGCTATGAAGATGTATTGATCTTTTTGATAAAAAAAGCGGATATCTTGTGTTAAAATTATAAATAGTTGCTATTTTAGATAATTGTATATATTCGCAAGGATCGCCGCCGTTATATACAAAAAAGGAAACGATTAATGCTGAAGAAAAAATTATTTCATTATCGAAGTGGCTATCAGCGACGCCGATGGTGGTTTAATGAAATATATAATTTTTCCGTGAGCGGTGTATTGCTGATTCTTAGCTTTCCGGTATTTTTGCTGATAATGCTCGTATTATGGGTAAGGCAAGGTCGGCCTATTTTTTATTGCGGAGCACGGTTAGGCAAAAACAAATCACAATTTCAGATGTATAAATTCCGAACCCTCGTACGGGATGCGGAATGTAAACTGAATGGCGAACTGCTGGGCAGTCGTGCGGAATTGATTACTCCGTCGGGAAAATTTCTGAGGGATACACGTCTTGATGAGTTGCCCCAGCTATGGAATGTGTTAAAGCGTGATATGGATATTGCCGGCCCGCGACCCGTCCGCCCTGAGGTCTATAATGTTCTCTGTAAAGATATTCCGAAATACGACCGTCGTTTCGATGTTCGCCCCGGCATCATCGGGCTGTCTCAGGTTTTTACCCCGCACTCCACTCCCAAAGCTATAAGGTCCATGATAGATAACGCATTAATAAAAAAGCAGGAAAAAATATCCTGGAACTTTCTTGTCCTGTTTTTGACCTCGTTCTTAATGATCCGTTCCATAATCGTCCGTACCAGACATATCATCAACCGGCGTATAATTCAGGAGAAGATGCTCCGAAGATACCGGGAAAAGAGAAACGAGGAAAGAATACAGACAAATAATGCCGAGGTGTATCTTTTATCAACCGACGATTCGGATGATAAAGAAAGCTATTTGGGAACGGTCGAAGACATAAATTCGGAAGCATTACTTTTACGCAGCAGCTGTACCTTACCGGACAATTTTAATGCCTCCTTAAAATTGAAAATAACTGTTGACAAAATGATGAGGGGAGGCAGAAAGACCAAGAGAGCACTATGCTACGCATATCTGTACCGGAGAACACAACTAGACAACGGTGATGTCTGTTATGTTTTAATGTATCAGCCGTTAAGTCCATTTAACTCATACATCATCCACCAGTATTTCCTGAGTGAAAGCGTGGCATGAATAGTCATATTTTTGCTCTAATTTATATAATTGGTGTATTATAGATAAACCTACTAAAAAGGGGGCGACCCGGGATGTTAAAAATGATTACGTTGTATTGCCATCCAAAGTGTGATATAGTAAGTTATGAGTTGAGTCCATTGGATTTACAAAGACTCAGCAAAGCAAGCATTTGCAGATTGACCGGTTGCAGTGGAAGTGATGCTGTTGTGTCCTGTCTAGAAATGAGAGAAGAATCGTCCTAAAGCGTGCCCCATGCAGAACCTTACCGACAAACTGAAAAATCTGGCCCCGGGCGACCACCTGTGTTGCCTCTACAACACGGAGGAAGAACATCAGGCGCTGCTTACGCCGTTTCTGCTCCAGGGGATTGAGCAGAATCAGAAGGTGGTCTATATCGTCGATGCCCGTACATCGGATGAAGTGCTGGATTACCTGCGCGGGGGCGATGTCAATATCGAGCAGGCTGTAGAAAAGGGACAGCTCTGGATGCTCAGCGCCCGAGAGTCTTACCTGAAGAATGGTGTGTTCGATCCGGACGCCATGATCGATCTCCTGCGGGCTGAAACCGAACGTGCCATCGCGGACGGGTATGACGCACTCCGGGTCACAGGGGAAATGAGCTGGGCCCTGCAGAACGTTCCGGGTACGGAGCGGCTGATCGAATACGAAACCAAGTTGAACGAATTTTTCACCGATAGCCGGGCGCTTGCGTTGTGTCAGTACGACCGACGCCTTTTCCAGCCTTCCACCCTCCTGAACATTCTCCGGACACACCCTGTCGCGGTTATAGGAACAGAAGTTTACGACAATTTCTATTACATTCCGCCGGCCGATCTCAGCGGGGAGGCGCCCGAGCAGGCGGAACTGGCCAACTGGATTGGCAACCTCAGTGAGAGCAAACAAGCCGAGGACAAGATATTGCGCCTCAATAGTCTATTGCATGCCGTCCGGGACGTCAATCAGTCTATCGTCGCCGCAAGTGATCCCGTGGATTTGCTTCAGCAGAGCTGTGACATCCTGCAGTCGACGCGCCAATATGAGCACGTCTGGGCTGCGACCTTTACCCCGGATGGTGCGGTTCAATACACCGCCAATGCCGGGGTGATGAAACCGTTCGACGAACTGGTTTCCGCCATGGCATCCGGCTGGCACCCGCGGTGCGTTCGCCGCGCGCTCACGGAAACGGGGACGCCGTTTACCCTTGATCCGGCCTGTGACTGCGAGAAAGACTGTCCGCTTGCCGCTGTTTACCAGGGAAGTACAGCCCTCAAGTGCGGCTTTCCGGAGAGAACGGGGACCGTCGGCTTACTGGGGGTTCGTCTGGCCTTCGGCCACGAAGTCAACGAAGAGGAAAAGCACCTTATCGCTGAAGTAACAGGTGACGTTGCCCACGGGTTCCAGCGTTTGACGGCTGAACAAGAGCGCGAAAAGCTGAACCATTACCTCGAAGAGCGCACCAAAGAGCTGGGGTGTCTCTATGCTGTTTCTAAGCTGGCCCTTGCGCCGTACGAGTCGGTGGATGACGTATTGCAGGATGCAGTGGACCTGATTCCACCAGGCTTTCAATATCCAGACATAACATGCGCGCAGATTTCCTACAAGGGGCGCGTGTTCTGCACCGGCAATTTCAGGGAAACGCCATGGACATTGTCAGCGACTGCCTCTATCCCGGATCCGGACCGTTCCCCTGCACAGCTTTTCATTAAAGTCTGCTACCTTGATGAAAAGCCCGAAGAAGACGAAGGGGCATTTCTTGAACAGGAACGGCACTTGCTTGATGACATTGCCAGGCAGCTCGGTGTGATGATCGGACGTGTTCACAAGGTGGAGGATTTGCGCCGGATTGAATGGCTGTTGAGCAGACCTGATGGTGCTCAGAACACAAAACTGGAGAAGCCGGAAGAATACGCACCTCCCTACGGGGATTTGCTGGCACTTAACACATCCCGGCGCATTCTGGATGCGGTCGGCAGAGACGTTTTGGGTGATATCGCTCGTGATTACCTCGACCTGCTCGATACATCATCAGCCGTGTACGAGAAAAATGGCGACTATGCTATGGGCATCTTCTCTTCCGGTTGGTGCCGTCTGCTGGATGCTGCTTCACGCGCTCGGTGCGGAACTGATGATAACCGTGAGGCTTTAACATGCGGGGACTGGCTTTGCCATGAGTCCTGCTGGCGGGATGCTTCAAAGACGGCTATCGAAACCGGTGAGCCCGTTGATGTCGCGTGCTGCGGAGGACTGCGCCTGTACGCGTTGCCGATTTGGACGGATGACGAAGTGATCGGCGCGATTAACTTCGGTTATGGTGACCCGCCGCGTGACGCGGCAACGTTGCAGAATCTTGCCAATAAGTTTGAGATAAGCGTTGAACGATTGCGTGCGGAAGCCGAAGCGTATCCGTCGCGTCCGCCCTATATCATTGACGTGGCAAAGCGTCGTTTGGCCGCCTCAGCACGCCTGATTGGAGAGATGGTCCAACGGCGAGAGAATGAGGTGCGTGTACAACACCTCAACAGCCTTCTTAGCGCCATCCGTGACGTTAACCAGATCATTGTCCAGGAAACAGACCTTGACACATTGATGAAAAAGGCCTGCGATGCCATCCTCGAAATCCGGTGTTATGAAGGATGTGCCATTGCTTTTCTGGACGACAGTACAGAAAGCTTTACGCCCGTCGCACAAGCCGGAGAAACTATTTTCTCGACCGACGGAGATGTTTCGCAAGAAGGTGAAGGAAAACTTCCGCCCTGGGTTGAAAAGGCAATTCAGACCCGCGAAATCTGCGTAAAAGAGTCGTCCGCAGATGGTAGTGACTGCATGTACGAAGAGAAGGGAGGATACGCGGCGGCAGCGGTACCTATGATGCGCGCTGAGGAGGTGATCGGCATCCTTAACGTGCATATGTCGCCTGGTGCCCACATAGACGACAGGGAACAGGATCTTCTGCACGAGGTGGCCCAGGATCTGGCGTTTGCCCGCGACAAGGTACTGGCTGACCGGGAGCTGTACGATAGAGACGCCAAGTTGAATGCAATGATTGAAAGTGTGCCGTACGTCATGGTTCTTGTCAACAGCGAACGACGCGTTCAACAGATCAACGCTGCGGGCGCGGAATTCGCCGGAGACAGCCCGGAGAATCTGTTTGGCCTCCACGCCGGCGAAGCTTTGCGCTGTGTTCATGCGCTGGACGATCCGCAGGGATGCGGCTTCGGCACCGCGTGTCAGGAGTGCCCCGTCCGTAATAGTGTTCTTGACACGTTGGACACTCAGCGGCATCACGACGATGTGGAAGCGGACATGACCTTCCGTAAAGATGACGGCGAAGAACATCGCTATTTCCTCGTACATACCGCCCCGCTTAAAATCGGCGGTGAACAGATGGCGCTGGTAGTGTTCGACGACATTACCGAATACAAGGAGGCGGAACACGAGCTGCGGCAGACCATGGCCGAGTTGCAGAAGACCAAGCAGCAGGTTATCGAGCAGGAACGACAGCGGGCTCTGACTACGATGGCCAGCGGTATTGCCCACGACTTTAACAATGCACTCTCACCGATTCAGGGATATGCAGAAATGCTTCTGGATGAGCCGAAGTTGCTGGATGACCGCGACAAGACGCTGCGCTATCTCGGTCACATTCAGAAAGGCGCCAGCAACGCTGCGGAAACCATTCGGCGCCTGCGTAAGTTCTATCGTCCGCACGAAGAGGACACCTTTACCAAGGTTGATCTGAACGCCGTGATCACAGACGCTGTTTCCTTGACACAACCCCGCTGGAAAGAGGAAGCTGCTGCAAAAGGCAAAGATATTGATATTCAGACGGACTTAGACCATGTGCCCACCGTATGCGGCAACGAGGCGGAACTTAACGAAGTGTTGATAAACCTGATCTTCAATGCTGTCGATGCGATGCCGAACGGCGGCGTGATAAGGATTGCTGCGATGCACGGTGACAGCAGTGTTGTGCTTGCGTTCAGCGACAACGGCATGGGCATGTCTGAGGAGACGAAGAACAAGTGTTTTGATCCCTTCTACACAACGAAAGGAGCTGAGGGCTCCGGTCTGGGCTTGGCAACCATCAAAGGCATTATTCAGCGGCACGAGGGCGAGATGACGGTAGAGAGCACCGAAGGCGAAGGGACAACCTTCCGGATTACGCTGCCCGTGGCTCAAAACGGCGTTGAAACCGAGACGCAGGAGGATAGCCGACAGGTCCGTCCCCTGCAAATCCTGGTGGCGGAGGACGAAGAGAGCCAGCGCGAACTGCTCTCCGACCTGCTGACCGGAGAAGGGCATCGTGTAGATGTGGCCACCGACGGTGTGAAGGCCCTCGAACAGTTTAATGCCGGTTGGTACGACCTGATCATCACCGACCGGGCGATGCCCGACATGGGCGGCGATCAGCTCGCAAAAAGGGTTAAGAAGAAAGCCCCTGGAAAACCGGTCGTTATGCTCACCGGCTTCGGCGATATGATGGATGCCGCCGGTGAAAAATCGGAAAACGTGGACGCCGTCCTTTCAAAACCGGTCACGAAAGAGAAGCTCTTCGAGGTG
>CAJXKU010000174.1 GCA_913055945.1 uncultured Lentisphaerota bacterium
GTATTACTTACGGATTCAGAGAGCCTCCTCAACGCCGTACGTAATGAACTGCATACCCAGAAAGAACGCCTTTCACGGAAGGAAACCGTTGACGAAGTCATGCAACAAGGCACCTACCTCATCCATACAGAGACAATCGCTCAAGCAATCAGCCTCGCAAACGAATACGCCCCCGAACACTTATCGATTATGACCCACGATGCTGATACCCACGCGGAAGAACTCACCGCGGCGGGAGCGATTTTCGTCGGCGAATGGACGCCGGAACCTATGGGGGATTTTGTAGCCGGCCCCAGTCACGTACTGCCCACAGGCGGTTCAGCAAAATTTTTCAACGGACTGACCGTAGACAACTTCATGCGCCGTACCAGCTTAATCTCTTATAACAGGGAAGCCTTTCGCAGGGAGGCAGCATACGCAGAAACGATTGCGCAAAGTGAGATGCTTGAAGCACATCGGAAAAGTCTAACCATACGGTCCTGAACATTCGGCCTTTAGCCGTTAAAAGAGAGTTATTATCCGTTATGCAGGTTTGTCGGGATTGCATTCGAAACATGACAGGCTATACGCCGGGAGAACAACCCCGGGATAGATCCTACGTAAAGCTCAACACCAACGAAAATCCGTATCCTCCGTCGCCGCAGATCCGGGAAACAATCGCCAATTTCGCCCTTCAGCACATGCGGCTCTATCCGGAGCCTACAGCCCTGCAAGTACGTGAAGAAGCGGCCCATTTATACGGCTTCCAGCCGGACAACATCATCTGCGGTAATGGTTCGGATGACCTGCTGACCATGGCGGTTCGTACCTTCGTGGACCAGGGCGGCTGCCTGGGGTGTTTCACCCCATCCTATTCCCTCTACCCGGTACTCGCACAGATACAGGGAGCTGAAACCATACAGATTCCGCTGGAAAATGACTTCACAATGCCGCCGCTGGAGACGATCCTGAAGGATACAAGCGAGTGCAACGTCTTCTTTTTGACCCGCCCCAACGCTCCTACCGGAAACAACTTCTGTAAAGAAAAGGTAGCCGAATTATGCCAACACTTTAAAGGCATCGTCTGGATCGATGAAGCATACGCCGATTTCGCCGCAGACAACTGCATAGAATACGCTAAGCATTTTTCTAATGTGATTGTCTCACGCTCATTTTCAAAAAGTTATTCTCTCGCAGGCATTCGTTTCGGGCTGGCATTCGGACAGACTGAACACATTCACCAGATGATGAAAGTGAAAGACTCTTACAATGTAAACGCATTGACGCAAAAAATCGCACTGGCCGCGCTGCAGGACCAAAACCACATGCAGACAAATGTAGCCCGTATCTGCGCCACCCGACGCCGCGTGGCTCAACGGCTGGAAGAGTCAGGATTCACCGTGCTGCCATCAGAGGCAAATTTCCTTCTTGCAAAGCCTCCCGTGCCCGCCCAAAAGCTACTGAGAAAATTGCGCGAAGAAGGCATCCTGGTACGTTACTTCGACAATCCCTTGACAGCGGATTATATTCGCATCACTGTCGGAACTGATGAAGAAATGGATTATCTTTTGGCAAAATCAAAGCAGATTGTCGACGGAGAAAAGGCGTAGCCTAAGACAAATATGGTCGCAGCGAAAGACAAAGCTCCCCCAGGACCAGAACAACAAAGCGCCCCCCCCGTCGCCGGAAACGTTCGCCTGGCGCGCTATCTGGCCAGCTGCGGTGTCGGATCACGTCGAAAATGTGAAAAGTTGATTGAGGACGGACGAGTCTGTGTCGATAACCACCCCGTACAGCATCCCGCCGTCAACGTGAACACAGAAGTATCTGAGGTCAGCCTGGACGGAAAAATTGTTCAACCGCAAACCGCTCAATACTTCGCCTTAAACAAGCCGAGAGGTTACACATGCTCCCTCAAGGACGATCACGCCGAACACCTGATCTCAAGTCTTTTTCCGGACAAAGGTTCCCGGCTTTTCCCTGTAGGTCGTCTCGACAGAGACAGCGAGGGCCTGCTTATATGCACCAACGACGGCAGGCTTGCCAATCTGTTGGCACACCCTCGTTACGAGGTCATCAAACAATATCAAGTTGAAACAGCAACCCCTATCTCAGAGAAGGCTTTATCCCGTTTACGGAGAGGTGTCCGGGATAAGGGGGAATTTCTTCAGCCGGTACGCGTAACATATGAATCATTCGGAAAACGCAGGATCTTAACTGTTGAACTTAACGAAGGACGGAAGAATGAGATCAGACGCCTGTGCCGATGTAACGGCATTCGGGTGAATCGCTTGATCCGGACTGCTTTTGGCCCCTTGACGCTCAGCAGATTACCAGCGGGAGAAAATCGTGAATTATCCCCTGAAGAAGTCGAACTGTTATATTCCTGCGCGCGGAAAAAAAATCATGAGTCTCCGATAAACAGGGGTTGTGAATAAGTCTGTAACGATTAGATTTTCCATAATGCGTAATATTCAGTCGAAACGCCTCCAGCAACAAAACGTACAACCTTAAACGCTGATATCGAAACCAAACACTCAATATGAAAGGAAAAGATTGATGATTAATGTTTGTAGATTGAGTTTTCTGAGCTTGTTTCTCTCTGCAGGTTACGCCCCGGCCCAAAACATGGATGTCCAGGAAATCAAAACAGTGATGGACCTTATTGAAGTAGGACGAGAACCTATATATGTCCTCTTAGCCCTTTCCGTGTTCACCGTTTTTCTCATCCTGTTCTTTCTCTTTACACTGCGCGGGAATGTGCTGTTCCCCAAAAAATGGCAACAGCAAGCTAAAAAAGCCGCATCTCAAGGAGACACCGAAGCATTGCAGAACATTTGCGCCAACAACGGGAGTGCAGCCTCACAAATCGTAGCCAACGCTTTAGAACAGATTCAGGCCAGCAACCAGGAAGTTGACTACACCGTCGTACGGGATGCTCTTGAAGGCGAAGGCTCCCGTCAGGCAGGAATTCTGTGGCAACGCATACAGTATCTGATGGATGTAGCAATTATCGCTCCCATGGTGGGGTTGCTAGGTACCGTGCTCGGAATGCTCAGGGCTTTTTCGAACATCCAGGCAGAAGTAGGAAGCGTTAAACCGCTGACGCTGGCCCAGGGAGTTACGCAGGCACTTGTTACAACCGCAACAGGCCTGAGCGTGGGAATATTCGCCATGATTGTCTATGCGATTTTCCGGGGACGGGTACACAAGCTGATCAGCCGCCTGGAAACTACATGCAACCGAATACTTCGGAACCTCGTATTCGCACGATCCTGAATTGCTGAACCTGCTAAGAAAAACAGCTGTAGTTGCAGCGGAAACGCAAGGTATAACCTCATGAATTTTAAAAAATCGTTTACAGATTCCCAGCGAGGCTTCCCCATGGCCCCTATGGTGGATATCATGTTCTTACTGCTCATTTTCTTCATGGTAGCTACCATTTACGCTCAGTGGGAGACAAAGATGGGGATTAACATTCCCACAGCAGACTCGGGTCAACGGGGAGAACGCGAACAGGGGGAGATCATTATAAACATGGATACCAAAGGAAGAATCTTCATAAATGATCAGCAGATGAGTCGGGATCGACTTGAAACCCTTTTAACCCGTATTAGAAAAAACTACAAAAACCAGCCCGTCATCATCCGAGCAGACGCAAAAACTGCCCACGAAGACGTAATCAGCGTGTTGGATATCTGCCGCAAAGTAGATATATGGAATGTTGCTTTCAGCACCCTGCCGGAAGGAAACAAATCCGGAAACTGACAGGGTTCAGAAGCTTGAACCTCACTGACAACGCTGAACCTGCAACCCTGGATAGAAAAATGCACTCAATTCGCAGAACCGGATATCCCTTAGGCCAGAATTGAGGATTTCAATTTCTTATCAGGCATAGAGAAGTGCCTTCACCGAGGAAAACTTCGACGTACGGGGGAACCAAGCGGTCAATTTTCCGTCTGACTCAACAACGAACGTCCGAACATTGAACACATCTACGAGGCTAAAACGGTGAACAAACGTACCCAGCACGCGATTTTTCCACAGCAGATCCGCATAACTCAAGTGCTTGCGGGTTCACTGCTGTTTTTTCTGTTTATCCCGCCCTGCCTTGCTGAAGACGCGAATAATCCCCCTCCACCATCTTCCACAGAATCCTCCCGCTCTCCGCAAGAGCAGTTGCAATTCGCTCAAGGACTCCTTAAACGCAGCTTTTACGAAATGGCGGAAGAACAATTTCAGAAGTTTTTAAACAAATTCGGGGATCACGAACTCGCCCCATCCGCCATGTTCGGACTTATAAAAAGCTTACGTGAGCAGAATAAACTCACCTCCTGCCTAAGCAGGATAAATCAGTTTCAGTCCAAATGGCCAGAACATGAACTCGCTCCCAAACTTTATCTCTGGAAAGGGGAGCTCCTCCTGGAAAAGGGCAGACTCCAGCAGGCGGAACAATCTCTGAAGCGGCTGAGATTCAGCCCCGACACCGTGACAAAAGAAGCTGCCCAATACTTTCTGGCCCGTTGTTATGCCCAGCAGGGAGAATTCCAGAACAGCTTAGACACTTACAGAAAAATCGCAGACAAAAAGTTTGATGAAAAACATGAATATCGGCCGTATGCTCTTTATGCTCTCGCACGGTACCAATACACGAAAAGCAGTCCTCAGAAAGCTCAAAAAGCATTCAAAAGATTAAGCGAATCTGAAAACGTACCCGACAGCCTACGAACGGAAGCAATGTATCGACTGGCCGAAAGCTTTTTCAGCCAGGAAGAGTATAAAAAAGCCATACGCTTCTATGAACGCCTCCTCGTAGAATACCCGCAAAGCCGCTTTGCGTCCGAAGCACAGAAACGTCGTGCGTGGAGTTACTTTTCTCTCGGGGATTACGAAAAAGCCGTAAAACTGGCCAAAGAGTGGAAAAGCAACCACCCCGGAAGCTTTACATACGAAATTGAATATCTGCTGGGGGCCAGTTTAACCGCTACAGGGGATGCCGACAAAGCTCTCCCTTACCTGAAACGGCTCTCCAAGGCGAGGAAAGCTCCCGCCGAATACCGGCGACTAGCTAACTTCCACACGATTCGGGCACGATTGAAGCGCGGCGACTACGAAGCAGCCGTGCAGGAAGCAGAAAATTTTCTCTCCAATTTTCCCGATGCATCTTCAAAAGCAGACGTCCACTACCTGGCTGGCGAAGCCCTTTTCCGACAGGAAAAATTCGGCAAAGCTGCAGAACACTTTCGTAACGCAATGGCATCTCAGGACAACGAATGGGACTACTACACTCAGAACGGATTCCGCCTTGCTGAATGCTATCAGCGTCAAAACAATTTCCAGAAAGCCGCAGCGACCTACAGGCAACTGGCGAACGATCTCCCGGACGACAATAAGGAAGAAAAAATCAGAAGCATCCTTAATGCCGGACGATGCGCACGAAAAACTGATCAGTGGCAGAAGGCAACTCAGGACTTCAGGAAAGTGCTTGAAAAGTACCCGCGCGTACTCCCCCACAGCCGAACGGCAGCTAAGCTGCTTGGCGAAACATACGCACAGCACGAACAGTTTGACAAATCCATAGAAGTCGTAAGCGAACTTATACGCGATGCAGAAAGGGCTGAAGAAAAGCAGCGCCTGGAGTTTTTCCTCGGCTACCTGTACTATCGGCAAGGTAACAATAACAAAGCAGAAACGTTCCTTCAAAACGCCCTGACCTCGACAGAGAACTCATCAGTGAGAAACGATGCCAGATATTTCCTCACCGGTGCATTACTTGAGCAGGACAAAAAAGACGAAGCTCTGGAGATTTTCGCCCCCCTTTTAGAGCTTCCGGCGGATAAACGCCCCAGTTTCAGCTCCGAATTCCTGTTTCGCCTTGAACGGATTTATTTCACACGGAATCGCTACGAAGTCAGCAGGAGTATCTGTCGCTGGCTGAAAAACACCTCCGACCCCAGCGTTCGCTACAGAGCCAGCTTACGGTTAACAGAAACGTACATAAACACCGGCAAATTGCAGAAGGCGGCACGCCTCCTGAAAAAGTACCTGAAAAAATACGAAAAAATGGACACAATCAGTGGCAAAGTTACCACTACGAATCCCGGTGCAGAAATATCTTCTTTATTGGGGGAAACTTTTCTCAAGCAGGGAAAGAAAGACGAAGCAGTAAGTGCTTTCTCAAGAACGCTGAACTCCTCCGGCGTCGCTCAGGTGCATAAAACCCGGGCAAATTGGGGAATGGCCCACATCCTTCTCCAGGAGGAAAAGTATAAACAAGCTCGCGATTATGCCGCGAGTGCTTTCGTACTTGGCAATCATCCGTTGTATACGCCTCGAAGTATGCTCATAGCGATAAAAGCCCTGCAGAAACTGGAAAACCCTCAGGAAGCAAGAAAAACCTGGAAAGAACTGAAATCTCGTTTCTCCTCTTTCGCCCAACAGCACAAAACAGATAAAGCTGTTCAAACGCTCATCGAAGACGACAAAACGGACGCAGATCCATCACAGAACACCCCCTAAGCAAGGAAGAAAAACAGCCGCGATACTCTAGTCGACCACTACCTCGATTACACGAGGAGAGAATTTTTGTATATTTGGTCTGATGTTGTATATTTCATTAGAAAGTTTATGACTCTGGAACACGGTAGCCGTAGAGTACATTCATGGCGGATAATCCTAGACTCATAATTCTATCGGAGCAGTTTCGAGGTCAGACATTTGAACTGACCGAGGACGAGTATACCCTGGGCCGATCCGAAGAGTGCGATATCCATATCCCGGGATCAACGCTGAGCGGTCACCACTGCACACTTACGCGATCAGACGAGGACGAAACCTACACCGTAACAGATGAGAACAGTACAAACGGAACCCGCGTCAACGGCGTACTTGTGGATAAACAGGAACTCAACAACAGCGATATCTTGCAGCTAGGGAATCTGGAAATTCTATACGATTCGCCCCATCGGAGCACACCGACAGGCAATACCAGCTCGATGACCGGCATTAACCTTGAACAACAGTCAGATAAACGGGATACTGCGGTCAGAGACATGGAAAACTTCTCCCCTTTCCAGTCTGATGCCCAGAGAAATGCCC
>CAJXKU010000175.1 GCA_913055945.1 uncultured Lentisphaerota bacterium
GACCGTCTGACCACTGTCAAGTGGTCAGACAGCGGCTGCACGAACGTGCAGCAACGTAGCGAAGCGGAGTGGCAACGGACTACAGCGTCATCTCCCTTGCATATGCAATCACAAAATCAACTGCGAAATTTAGGGTTACGGTTCCTGTGACGTTTTGTTTGACCGAGTCCTAAGCATCGCAACACCGAACTTCACCAATTGCTTATCCTACCATAACCACCGCCCAGCCTTCGTGCCCAAGCAGCAGAACTCGCCCAAGTCCTGCGATTCATATGACAACCTGAACGCCACACTGTGCTGATTCGTCTCCGTTGCCTTCTTCAGCAACCTGTTTTATCTTGGGCAGGATTTCCGTAAGCAGGCGTCTTCCGAAATTCGCGCTTGGACTTCCTTCCGGTGTCCAGTTCAGCAGGGAGAACTACATCTGGCACAGACTAGCCGTAAGAACGCTCTGTCGTATAGATTGAGCTTCTTCTCTTCCTTCGGTCTCCTCACGGCCATATAACAAACGATGTGTCAACCTGTCACAATGCTTTATTCATTTTGTTTCTTTCTGTCTCAGAACACGATCTTCCGCGCTGAGCTTGTGACAAAAAAGATCGCCGCTTGGCGCGACGATCTCGACGGAAAACGGAGACAGCGTTGAAAGGTTCGTCCTAACTCAGCCTTAAAGCAGCATGTCGAATATCTCGAATACCGACTCCCAATGTTCTTCCCGAGGATTCTTCAGCTGTGGATCCAGCACTTTAAATGTTTTTGCCAGACTGATCGTAAGCCCACCGATAAAGTACGGCATGCGCGCGTTGGTTTCCTCTGCACATTCGAGCTCGTGCGGCTCCATTGTCGCAAGTTGTTCGAGAATAGGACTCAGCTCCAACTCAATCTCGAAGGACTTGAATTCGTGCATACTGTTCTCCAATCCCTGCGTGATAGGCAGGTCGTGCGGCAATATGATGTCCCGGCCGTTTTCCTTTGCCGCTGCCTCCGCCACCGTTATAAGATCATGCAACTTATGGTTGAGAAAGGTCGTCAGTCGTTTCAGATCAGATTTATCCACATCCAAACTCGCCGCTCGCCGAAAAAGAAGCTGAAATTTCTTAGCACCCATTATGCTACCCATACGCTATACCTCCTTTTCATTATTTGTTTATGTTATCATTTCATATTCGCGTCATATCTATCAGTTATTCAGGAGTTGGAGTCCGATCCATACACCCCATAATCCGAGCGTGACGAGCAGCAACACAAAAGAAATCCTCAATTGTTTACGGGAAAGATCGAAATTCTGTCGAGATCGTTCTTCACCTATGTGCTGCGAAATCATTTGCTCGAGTTGACTGACGCGCAGCGACAGCGTTTTCACAGTACTTATTTCAATAGCGCTGGGAAACGAAGAAAACAGCGAGTCCAAACGTTGGAGTTGCGTATTAAGATTCTCGGAAAGCGTCATCCAATCCTCTTGGATACGCCCCAATTGCTTTTGCAGTTGATTGAGTTCGTTGATGTAATAATTGCGGTTCTCCTCTGAAGTCGCCTGTGCTGGTGATTGGGTTGTCATACTGTTGCTCAGATTCTCAATAGACTCCTGCAGGTCTTTCATTTTTTCCTGCATTTCCGAAGCTTTTAGAGCATCTTTCATTTCAGCGGCACTGCCCTGCATACTTGACAAATGCTTCTCCTGCTCGGGTTCAAGTTCCCTGGAATTCACTTCATTATCAGCCATAAGCTTCCCCTCTTTTGCGTATACGTTTCACTCCGGTTGTGGTTGCGCTTCTCCGTTCGTTTCTGTCCCACCTCTTCCGCAGAAGATGCGTTACAAGTTTAGGATCTTTCGCTTTGAACTGGTTGCGATTGGAAGTCTTAGCAAGATGCGTACCAATTCGCACTTGTCCATTTTTACGCTAAATCTGCACAAAAGCATAAAACGCCTGAGAGATCTATAAAATTTTCTCAATAAAAATAGAAAAAACAAAAGTGCGAAGATAACAATTAAAAAACACGGCGCCTTTGGGATACACCACGGGTAGGGGCGGTATTCCGTCTCGACAATGTTTACGCGAAAACAGAGGATAAGCAACGACTTCCTACTCCCGTAGTTCAGCGGTAAATGTCACCCCGAGCAGAACCTTGCCGTCCCGACTTTCTGCCTCGTGCGGGACCACACTGAACTCAGGCTCACAGAACGGAACATCGTTCGCTTCAGCTCCTCTGCGAAGAAGCTCCCGGACTTCCCGTTCGCATATGTCCAACGCACGTTTCAGATTGCGGGCCTGTGTATTCCCGCCCCGCCAACTGCAGACCAGTGCGCCCTCACCTGTAACACGAATCTCCGCTGTTTCCTGAAGAACCACATCACCGGCCGCCGCTCCCACGGCATTGGCTACCGGGGCCCATTCGGAAATCAGCACCTCCTGCTTCAGGGAATCCGTCAGTTGGGGGAAAAGTACCGGCGTCGGCGCCCCTACCGGAATCAGCGGATACCCTAAGCGTAAATCAAAGGCGATCCCGTGCCGCGGGACCATATCGGTCACGTGATGCAGCAACCAGTCACGAAATTCGGATCTTCCCTGTCTGTCCCAGGGGCAGGATTCCGGCGAAGCCATGGCTATAATTTCATCCACAACCATGGAACGGAATTCATGATGGACCGCCGAAATGATATCCGCCGGCCGAACGCCGAAAGCCGCTGCCCACGCATCAAGCACAGCCTCTACAAGCTCGCCGTCATGCGCCGAATACGTACCTTCCGCGTGCATGATATCGGTCAGCGTTAAGGCATACCGGATCACTTCACCCCGACTCTCCCACTTTTCCCACTCCAGATAAGCCGGCGTCGGTTTCCCTGCTCTCTCGGCCACATCGCTGATCAGGCGCGGCGTATCCGCTACACATTCCGCAGCACGCCCGGTCGGGGATTGCCCCGGCGTTCGTCGGATCAAATCCAGAACATGTTTTTCCGGCACGATCTCCTCCTGCTGGAGATGCTCACGCAAGTACTGCCCTGCCTCGCCATTACCTTCACTCAATCGGCACAGCGGAATAACACGACGCGGCCCGATGGTCACCCGGGGCCAGTCAGAAAGGTCGATCTCGCTGTCGCCGCCCAAACCGACCGTCCGGATATCCATCGCGCGAACACTCGTGCAAAAATCACCGATCCGGGCACCACGTGCCGAACGCACAGGCACGTATTCGCGGGTCATAGCCACATCCGTGGTGGTACCGCCCATATCAACCACAACAGCATCAGGGACATTGAAAAGGGTGGCCGCCCCCACCACACTCGCTGCCGGGCCGGACAGAATGGTTTCGACAGGATACTGTTTTGCCACGTCCGCCGAGATTTGACTGCCGTCGCCTTTCACCACCATGACTCGCACATCCCCGAGACCGTAATCCTGCAATGTGTCAGAAACGGCGGCCAGCAACTCCTCGACAAGGGGAATCAGGCGCGCGTTCATCGCAGCGGTGGTCATGCGTTCCACAAAATTCAGCTCTGTGGTAAGCTCATGACCGCATACCGCGTGCAAGCCTGTGGCTTCGTAAGCTACCCGGGCGACCTCCAGCTCGTGGGCGGGATTGACCACACTCCCGTATCCGCTCACGGCCAAAGCGGTACACCCGGCCTCTACCGCCTCACCGGCGGCTTTCACGATCTCCGCCGAATCCACGGGACACTCTTCGACTCCGTCGATTTTCATTCTCCCCGACAATTCGTAGACAAAACGAAAGGGCAACGCATCCCGATTCGGCGTAACCGGCCCCATGATTAACAACCCCACCGGCTGGCCTTTGTGCTCAACAAAGGCATTCGTTGCCAACGTCGTACTGATCCCCACCCTTTCCACTTTCCGAACCTTCTGCTCCGGAAGCTGCGCCAAGACCTCCCGAACACCCTTAATCAACTCATCATGCGTTGTCTCCGCCTTCGCCCATGCCACGACATCGTTATGATCAAAGTCGTAGATCACCCCGTCTGTAAAGGTCCCTCCAGTGTCAATGCCCAACGCTAACCCCGACCGCTGGACATTCTCCCTGGAAGCACCCGTCCGGTGCCGATAATCCTCAAGAACTTCCTCCACGTCCGAATCCAGGCCGGACGTGAACGCAATGACATCTTCGCCCGGCGCAGAGACTGTCCGGTGCTGCGGGGGTACAACCAACAGCCGCGGATCCTCCCAGCGACCGCCCAGCATCGCCTGGAAAAGCGATTCATCCCCGTCCAGGACTTCGAATTCCCAGTCAAGAGATCCGGCTGCAGCGCGCGTAACCTGCAGCCCCGGAGGGGAGCTTTCCTCACGGGGGAACCGGATATACGCCGCCCGCTGATAATTGCGTTTCCAGCTTTCCCGAAAATGACAAATGAAGCACGCGTTGTCCGTGCCGTATTTCGCTTCAAGCTCGGCGAAATCCGGCCCATAGAGCGAATAGTCCCGGTCGGAATAGTAACTGGTCCCTCCCGATTCGTCCTCTGGAAAGGCTCGCTCGTACCATCCCTGTGTCATATAGCGGGTACCCGGGCGAAGGTTGAACTGCTCAAGATACCGCGACTGCGAGCCCAGAAACATGCCGATGCAATCCTGCACCCGGGGGACCACCAGAGGTACCGTCCGAGTCTGTAAGCCTACAATGCCCCGCCCGCACAGACCAAATCCCAGCACGATGCCATCGAGTCCCTCTTCCTCCTGCAATCCGTCGATTTCCGCCTGGAGCCATTCCTTGAGACGACGCGGGTTGTTGTGCAACTGCGACGGCAACTCCCGCCAGATATACTCGTGATCAGGATACGCTTCACACACACGCCCCAGGTGCCACGACAGAACACCGCAGTACACCACAGCAATCTTCATTGTTCCCCCTTTTCCTGAGAGGCGCTTTCCTCTTCCCCATCCTTCGCCTCAGCACCTTTGACCAGGATCACATCAAAGATGTTCGCAATCCAGATAAATGCCACTATTCCCGCAGCCAAGCACATGCGGGTCACATCCATTTCCAGTGAGAGGCTGCCCCCCGCCGTGCCCCCAATGCCATAGAGAGGCGCCAGTGCCACGACGAGTTCAAAAACGAGCCAGATAAAACTGCTCAGGATCGCAACGATGGTTATAATCCCCACAACCCACCGCCGCTGCAGACACTGGCCTGCGCCTGGCAGGACAAAGACGGAAAGCACAATCGCGCTTGTGCGGGTATTCGCGCGTGATTTCGATTTGCCGGCCAACAAGGTATGGAATCCCTTTCGATGTTTTCGAATTTCCGTTAATCCGTTCTTCCTTGACAAACACGTATACATATTACTATGGCACGCCGCCGGGAGCGAACAAAATCCGCACCGTATATCAAAATGAGATTTCCCTTCAAGCACAGTCGGGGCGAGATCGCCAGCGCTCGCCTTATGTTGCAGTAGTAAACAAGACCTTCTGACACATATGCGCTGTTTTCAATACGATTGACCCGAAGGCTTGTTCGGCGATCGGTATACTGATGCCAAGCATCTCTCGGAGTGTCGGCGGCCTGACGCCGCTCTGGTAGGCCGAAGCCCGGTTCGGCCTCGCATATCACAGAAAATGTCGCCGCCCCAGGGGGCGGCTTACCAAAGTCCCGATTCTCTTTAGAGAGATCGGGACCACTCCAGAGATCGGCGTCGCCGATCAGCATATGTACGATAGCCGCAAGGCTATCTTTGGCGTGCGCTGCGGTTTCTGCAGCGCTTTGGAACTGCGTTCAAGAACTGCGTGCAGCCTGACTAAGGCACCATGGATGTAGATGACAGGCTGGATTTCATGCCTACACGGAGTTTGACAAGCTAAACGCAGTTTCTAACTGTAATTCCTGAAAAATGAACGAATAATGATGAACGAACTTGACGCAATTTCTTTAAAGGATTACAGTTATCAAAATAAAAAGTACGAATATTGATATTCCTCGTTCTGATACCGAACAACGAGTCCATCAACAAGGAACTCTGAGCACGAGTCAGCCCCGAAGGGGCGGCGTCATCTTAGAAGCCCAGGGCGTCAGCCCTGGGGTCCGATGAAGCCCACTATTGATGTAAGCCCTGAAAGGGCAAAATCAAACCAATAACAATTAACAAATAACGCGCAACGAAAAACATGGATGCGGCATGGATAAAGCAATGCGTACAGTCCGAAGAATACGAATTCACGGATCATGCAGAACGGGAACGGCAGGCAGACAAACTGAGAATACGCGATATTGAAGAGGCTTTGCACTGTTGCGAAATCTTGGAAAATTATCCTGATGATGCGCGAGGAGAAAGTTGTCTGGTTTCGGGTATAGTGAAAAGAATAGAGCTGTCCATGTGGTTGGCGGTAAATCGGCCAACGCGACGTTACGCCTCATAACCGTTTATATCCCTACACTGCCCAAATGGAAAGACGAACGAACACGAGAAGGGAACGAATAAAGATGAGTCATTACGATGTATGTACATACTGTGGCGGAATGGTTGAGGAACATTTGGTCACAAAAGCCTGCTGGTGGGGGGAGGAACTCGTCGCAGTGGTTGAAAACGTACCTGCTGGCGTCTGTGTTCAATGCGGGGAAAGGTACTATAAAGCAAACGTATTGAAGCAGATTGATGACTTACTGGAAGACAGGGACCGATTTCAGTCCGTAGCGATCCCGCGAACAGCGTATAAGGCAGCATAAAAAATGGAGCGTTTTTAAATAATTTCTTTCCGAATGATATTTGTTCATTGGACCGATTAAAGTCTTAGCGTCTAACACAATTTCCGCTGACCTCTGTCGGCAGGCTATTCTCCCGTTTTTTTGTTCTTCAGTTTTGCCGGATAGCTTTGCATGAGCTGCGCCGGGGCATCCACGGGCTGGCCCTTAAGCCTGCTCAGCGTCTGAAGCGCATTCACCGCCGCTTTGCCGTGGAAATGGTTGTTCCACACTACCACGGTATTCTCGGTCGCCGCGGAAAGCTCTTCAATCCGATGCACGGTAAAATCCACTTCTTCTCCGCTATTCAAATAGTTGTAACGCTGATCCCGCTCTGCCTCTTTATTGAACCACGCGGAGTAATTCCGTCCGTGAAGTC
>CAJXKU010000176.1 GCA_913055945.1 uncultured Lentisphaerota bacterium
GTTCGGTTAAGTCATCAACGCATAGATACCACGATTCTGCACAAGACATTGAGCTTCTTTTTCCTGTTCATTGCAGCGTTCGGTGTATGCAGTATGCTGTTGAGCCTTCTGGGCGTCGATGATCTTGTAACCGCTATGGGGGCTTCAGTGGCTTCTCTGGCGAACATTGGCCCCGGTTTGGGGGACGTGGGTGCCACGGACACTTATGCGTGGATGAATGCACCGTGCAAGCTGGTCCTGTGTTTTGCTATGCTGCTGGGGCGGCTGGAGCTTTACACCGTACTTGTGCTTTTCCTGCGTTCAAACTACTGAAATTCGCGGCGGGGGAAAGCATTCAGCCTTCGGTATATTCCTCTGTGTCCTCCTCGAGGTCCGGCTCCGCTTCCTGTTCAGCCAATTCGACTTCAGCAGGTTTCGGGCCCTTGTGTTTTTTTCTTTTTCCGAGACGCTTGAGCAGCTGTTTTTCCAGCTTGTCGACGACGTCATCCACAGAAGCGTACATATCCTGGGTTTTAGATTCGGCGTTCAGGTGCATCTGTTTGCCTTCGACATGGGCTTCGATGACGTTCCAGTTTCTTTCCATGTCCATGACGATTCGTGCAGTGGTGAGTTTGGGGTACTCTCTGCTGAGCTTGCTCAGTTTCTCTTCGCAATAGGACTTCAGCTCATCTGAAACGTCAAAGTGTCTGCCACTGATAATTACCTGCATAGCGTTGTCCTTTCTTTTTTCTTCCTCTTCACTTTCTCAGTTTGTTTGAGTTACGCTGCGAACCTGGGGCCCAGATAGACGCGTCTGGCCTGTTCGTCATTGATCAGGAACTCACTGTCTCCTTCGCAAAGGACCTGCCCGTCGGCTATAAGGTATGCGCGTTGAACAACTTCCAAGGTTTCCCGGACGCTGTGATCCGTTAAAAACACACCCAGCCCCCGATCTCTCAGGTGTCCGATGATCTTCTGTACTTCGTAAACGTTGATCGGATCCACGCCGCTGAAGGGTTCATCCAGCATAATAAATTTTGGATTCGTGGCCAGGGCACGGGTGATTTCCAGCCTGCGTCTTTCTCCGCCGCTCAGTGTTATTGCTTTCTGCTTAGCCAAGTGCGTCAGCTGGAGTTCGTTCAATAGGTCCCATAATCTTTCCTCCCGTTCCCGGCGGGTTAACTGCAGAGTTTCCAATACAGCCATGACATTATCTTTAACGCTCATTTTACGGAAGACAGAGGGTTCCTGCGAAAGGTAACCCATGCCTCGTCTGGCCCGTTGATACATGGGGAGTTTGGATACGTTGTCGCCCTGAAAAAGGACTTGACCATTATCCGGCCGAATCAGGCCGATGATCATGTAGAATGTGGTGGTTTTGCCTGCACCATTCGGGCCGAGAAGTCCGACGATTTCCCCGGCGTTAATCTGCAGTTCCACCCCGTTAACCACGGGCCGTCCGCCGTATTTTTTGAGCAGTTGTCTGGTCTCTAAAAGTGAAAATTCATCTTCCATAAATTAATATCTTATTCCCCTTGCTGTCCCTCGTTGCCATCATCATCATCTTCTTCTTCCGGGAAGATCGCTCCCTCCCCATCATCAGAATAAAACTGGACTTCGGGTCGTTGTCCTTTAGTTGTCACCCGTTGCGTGTCCCGATTGTATATGATGACTGCTGCGTTCTTGATCGTGCTGTCCCCCATCTGCAGGGTGGGGTCCTCTGTCAGTCTGATCTTGCCTGTGGAAACGTTATACTCCGCTTTGTCGGATTCTGCTTGACGGTTCTGTTCCGGCTGATTGATCACCACGTCACCTACGGCGATGACCTTTTTCAGTTCATTCTTTTTGGTGAAAAAGACCTTCATCTCATCTGATTCCAGCGTCTGCTTTTTGTCATAGACCTTAACATTGCCTTTAAAAATGGCGACGTGATTTTTAAAATCGATATCCACTGTGTCCGATACGATTTTTGATTCGCCCTTGCCGGGGGCGCCCACTTTGGAAATTTTGCGGGAGTTCTCTTCACCTTTTTCCTTTTGTTCTGTTTCTGCTGAGGCCGCGTAGGTGCAGAGGCTGCTGATAAGCAGTAACAAGCCGGCGACCAGACACTTGGGGTCGAGTCCGCTTAGGAAAAAACAGTTTCCGAGGTAATATTTTTTTATATTGGTAACCTGTGGCATTTTTCGGCTGTCTCCTGTTTTCAGAGTTAACTGGGATGATTATGGCCTGTGGCTATTCAGAGAGTGTCGGTGCGGGTTTCCGCTCCTTTTGTTCACTTTTCTCCAGTTCCTTCTTCTTTATGACCATCTGCACATTGTTCTTTATATGCAGCTTGTGCTCCTTCAATTTCATGTTATATCCTTGTCCGCTTAGGCGAAAGGCGTCTGTTTTGACAAACAAAGGGGCGGGGCTGGAACCGTGTCTCGTGCTCCGGTTGAAGTTGCACTGAGGCGATCGCAGCCATACCTTTTGGCCGGGGCCGCCTGCGGGGTAAAGTCGTAACAGAATGTCTTCTAAAGCCGCTTTTTCTCCGCTCACCGCAGCTTGTTCTCCTTTCAGTGTCCAGATGGTATTGCCGGTATCGTCGGTTTTGCGAGTCGTGAAATCGTCGATCTCCATAGAGGCCGAGTCACTCTCTGCTGCTGCCCGCGGAACAGGCGGTCCGTCCGAAGAAATGCTGTAAAGCATTGAAAATACGAGGGTGACACTCAGGATATTTCGTTTCTTCAGGCACGAGCTGAATGGTGCATGAAAGACTCTCAGCGTGAGGTGTGGTGCGCGCCTGGCTGTAGAAGTATTACGCAACATATGATTGAACAATATCATTCCATCTGTCCTGAGCTTTCAATATTTCTTCAGCCAATTCCCGAAGTGCGCCTTTCCCTCCCTGCTTTGCGGTGCGGAAGTCGGCAGCCTGTATCACTTCGGGCGCTGCGTCCGCGACGGTTGCGCCCACCTCGACTTGTTTCATGACTTTAATGTCCATGAGGTCGTCGCCGAGATACGCGCATTGTTGTAACGAGACGTGCTGATCATTCACGAGTGTATGAAGTGCTTCCGTCTTGTCCTGAACGTTTTCATAAAACGAAGAGATGCCTAATTCTTTAAAGCGGGTCCTGTTTGCTCGACTGCTCCGGCCAGACAGGACACATGTGCTGATGCCTTCTCTTGCCAACAATTTAATGCCCAGGCCGTCTTTCACGTCGAAAAACTTCAGTTCGTCCTCTTCGTGGTTACACCCGTAACCTACACGGCCGTCTGTGAGGATACCGTCGACGTCAGTTATGACGCAAGAAATGTGTTTGAGTTTCTTATACAGTTCCATGTAATACCTGGACTTGCTCTAGAATGGGGTTTATCTGTTCTAAGGGCAGGGATGTGGAGGCATCAGAAAGCGCCTTTTCCGGGCGAGGGTGTGCCTCCAGGAAAAGGGCATCGATACCGACTGCCGCCGATGCTCGGCACAAAGGGGGTACGAATTCGCGTTGTCCACCTGAGGCATCCTTCCGTCCCCCTGGAAGCTGAACGGCGTGAGTCGCATCGAACACCACGGGTACGCCCTGTTCACGCATAATCACCAGATTACGCATATCCACAACAAGATTGTTGTAGCCAAAGAAGGTTCCGCGTTCTGTCAGCATTATCCGTTGGTTTCCGGTGGATGTCACTTTATCTGCGGCTGATTTCATAAGTTCCGGTGCGCAGAACTGGCCTTTCTTTACGTTTACCACGGCATCGGATTCTCCTGCGGCGAGGAGTAAATCCGTCTGTCTACAGAGAAAGGCCGGGACCTGGATAATGTCAGCGATCCGGGCAACATCGGACGGCTGCGATGGTTCGTGTACATCTGTAAGCACGGGTACGTCAAATCGTTCCCTGATATCGTGAAGAATACGGAGACCTTCTTCTCTGCCCGGCCCTCGAAAGCTCTCCAGGCTGGTGCGATTGGCTTTATCAAAGGAGGCCTTGAATACGTAGCCAAGACCGAATTTTCGGCAGGATTCCTGCATCTTGTGGGCGATTTCTGTGCAAAGCTCTTCGGACTCTATGACGCAGGGGCCGGCGATGATCAGCAACGGATATTGTCCGCCGATGCCGACATCGGATCTGATTCGGAAGCTTGTTTTTCCGTTGCTCACTGGGCATCTCCTTTCTCAGAGAGTACTTGTTCCACCCGGGCAATATCTTCAGGCACGTTCACATCCAGCGGCTCAGCATCGACCTTCAGTACGCGAATACGGGCTCCATCCTCAAGGGCACGAAGCTGTTCCAGTTTTTCGCAACTCTCCAGCTGTCCTTTCCTGAGAGAGACGAATCGACGCAGGTACCATCCCCTGTACGCGTAAATGCCCCAATGCCACAGGCAGCCCGCGTCTGTGCCGTCAGAGCACTTGTACGGAATGGGCGCCCTGCTGAAGTAAAGCCCATTATTGTTGCCATCAACAACAACCTTCACGTTGTTCGGGTTTTCAGTCTCCTCCTGGCCGCGTGACAAAGGAACGGCGAGGGTGGCCATTTCCGGGGTGATCCCATCCGGCGGCAGCGTCTGCGCGAGTTGATTCAGTGCTTCCGGACTGATCAGGGGTTCGTCTCCCTGAATATTCAGAACCAGATCCGGATCCTGATCCTGAACTGCTTCTGCCACCCGGTCGCTCCCGCTGGGGTGGTCGGCGTGTGTTAAGACCACTTTCCCGCCAAAGGCTTCGACGGCGTCTGCGATGCGCTGGTCGTCGGTGGCTACAGAAACTTCGTCAATGGCACTCGCGGCGGCAGCGTTTTCGTAGACCCATTGGATCATGGGCTTTCCCAGAATGTGCGCCAAAGGCTTGCCGGGAAAACGTGTGCTTTGGTACCGGGCCGGAATAACCGCTATGCAGTAGGCTTTATTCATTTTTTTGCTGGCAACCTTCGGTGAATTTGCTTTAACTGCACTCATTGCTCGTTCGTTTCGGCAGGGGAGGAAAACAAAGTTTTTTCTTCCGCGGTCTGTAATAAGGATTTAACACCTTCGGCAGGCTTGAGCTCAGGGATAGCCTGCCAAGCTTCTCCTCTGCGAATATCCCTCAGCAGCTGCTCATAGGTCAACAGATCCTGCCGCATGCGTGCCCATTGCTCAGTGCTCATTTTTTCCCGGTTTTTTCTCACGAACGCAGTCCGTTTTTTGATTGCTTGCTGTATGAGGCTTTGGCCTGCACCGGCTAATCCGTCCTCCGCACTGTTTTTCGGACGGCTACGACGCTTCAACTTATCGAGCAGCATTAAGGTCTTCTGTTCAAGAATTTCTTCCTGCCAAAGTTTTGCCGCATGTAACTGCCGGGGTAGATAAACGGCAAATGCTATTTCGCCCAGAAAGATCAAGGCCACGAGGACTTTGGCGCATACTGAGAGCATACCGGCCTTACGCGAGAAACGGGTTAAGGGATAAGTTCGGAAAAAGCGGAACGTCCAGTGCTTTACCCGGATTTCATCTCCGTTTCGAATAGTGGTTGTCCCGGATACCGGTCTGTGGTTCACATACACGGTGTTTTCTGTTTCTTCATTCGCAGCAAGGGTGTATGTCGCCGAATTCGTCTGATCATCCCGGATGGAGAAAAATTCCCCCTCGACGTCCGCGTCTTCCACCTGGCAGTAGCAGGCAGCACTGCTCCCTATGGACACAGGCAATTTCTCGAACGTGCAGGTTTGGTGCGCCCTGAACCCAAAACCGGCAGCGTAACGGTTGTCCCGGATGCTTAATTGGAGCGGCACTGCAATACCTCAACTTTTCGGGTTATCGCTCCCGCTTACAGCGGATTGAGGTTCAGGCTCCTGTTCGGCGTGTGAAGAAGATTCTTCAGGAATAAATGTAAATTCGTCATTCGATACATCGACTTTGATGACTGAACCTTCGGGGAATTTATTCTTGAGGATCTCTTCTGCCAAAGGATCTTCAATATACCTCTCTACGGTCCTTCTTAAGCGACGTGCGCCGTATTCGGGTTGGTAGCCCAGCGAAATGATCCGCTTGCGCGCTTCTTCTGTCAACTCGAGGCGTATCTCCCGCGTATCAAGTCTATCACGCGTTTTCTGCAGTTCCAGGTCGACGATTTTTTCCAGGTCCTCCGTGGACAATTGTCGGAATACAACGATTTCATCAAGTCTGTTGAGGAATTCAGGTTTGAAGTGGTTCTGTACGCGCGATTCGATTTCTGAACGCATTGCTTCGTAGTTTTGTGCCAGTGACGCTGTTGCCTGGAAGCCCATACCTTCGGGTCTTTGTAGGTCCGTGGCGCCCAGATTGGAGGTCATCACAAGGATCGTATTTCTGAAGTTGACCTGCACGCCTACGCTGTCGGTTAACTGTCCCTCCTCCATGATCTGCAGGAGCATGTTCATTACATCCTGATGGGCCTTTTCAATCTCGTCGAGGAGGATAACACAGTAAGGGCGTCGGCGGACACGTTCCGTAAGCTGCCCTCCTTCTTCGTGGCCGACATACCCGGGAGGTGAGCCTACCAGCCGACTGACATTGAACTTCTCCATGTATTCTGACATATCCATCTGAATCAGAGCTTCGGGATCACCGAACATGAATTCGGCAAGTGCTTTGGCCAGCAGCGTTTTGCCAACGCCCGTAGGGCCGAGAAACAGGAACGAGCCGATAGGGCGGTGGGGATCTCTCAAATCGGTCCGGGACCGTCGCATTGCCCGGGAAATTGTCTCCAGCGCCCGGTCTTGCCCGACGACACGTTTGCGCAATTCGTCTTCCATGGTGAGCAGCCGTTGTGCTTCGTCGTTTTCCAGCCGATAGAGGGGGACACCACTCATTTTGGAAACGACTCTGCAGATCTCTTCTACATCAATCTCGATGACTTCTTCCTGATGTTGGCGGCGCCATTCTTTGAGTGTTTCTTCTTTTTGGTTCCGCAATTCCTTCTCTTTGTCTCTGAGGTTCGCTGCTTCTTCAAATTTCTGGTTTTCTACAGCTTCTTCCTTCTTCTTCTCGGTCTCGTGGATTTCGTTTTCCAGGTTGCTCAGATCCGGAGGTTGACTCATGGAACTGATTCTGGCTTT
>CAJXKU010000177.1 GCA_913055945.1 uncultured Lentisphaerota bacterium
CCCCCTCTGGGGGCATGGCCTAACCCCCCTATGGGGGGTGATATCAATGCCACGCCCTTTGGGCGTGGTTTTTTACTTTTAAGGGGAAGTTTTTTAGAGAATAAAGCCAAGCACTACAACTGAAAAGCGGGAGGAAAGGCGTATTCGGGTCTTTCGTAACCCGTTTAAGCGGGAAGGCGACACAATCCGGACGGCAAAAGGATTTTCTCACTCAATCGCGATTTAATCTAAAAGGTCGCTTTCAACGCACAGGAGCATGTCCCCAGATTCCGCTTGCTGGTTAACGCAAAATATGAGTGAACCACAAAGAGCACAAGGAACACAAAGCCAGAGTCACGAAGCAAGCAAAGCAGCCTTGCTTTGCGCAAGCTATTCTATTGGCGCTCTTCCTATGCCACCGGTAAGCTATCACTTCCCGTGCTCTTCGTGGCTCCGTGCGAGCATGAATATCCATATTTCATATCTTTTATCGCGCAGATGAAGTTTATCCCCCATTTACAGGTATCGGAACGAATAGACGCGACCAGCTTCTTCTGAATCTATTTGCCGCTTAACCCGCGGTCGCTGTCCATTTGCTTACTGCCGGCTTGGCGAAACCCGGTAATACCCAGATCATTATTGTTATACACATCAACAACAGCGTATGAATTATTCGCCTCCCCGCTTCCCTCTACCATTCCGCGCAAAGTATAATAGTGAATACCGTCAATGCAGGAATAGCCCCCCTCATGATCATGCCCCTGGAAAACGGCAAGGACGTTCCTGCTCGAAGCCAGGACTTCTCGTACTTGTTCAGCGTTTTCCACGTAGTGACTGCCTTCTCCATCAAGCAGCTGGTGAACAAATACTATCACCGGCTGAGAGGTAGAGGCAAGTTCTGCCTTAAGCCAATCCAACTCCTCCGGTGGAACGTTAGCATCTGTCCATTCAAAATTACCATGATCGTAGTCACCCCCCTCCGAGGTATAGTTTGCATCAAGAACAATAAAGTGCAGCCCTTTTTGATCGAATGCGAAATAGTTGTGATTTTTCGACACACCTGTATTGTTAACGTGCGCCAAAAATTGTTCTTTTGATATGGTGTCCATATCGTGGTTGCCCAGTACATGGTACCTTGGCCCGTTGAACCCGGCGTAAACATTCTCGATAACGTCAAGATCTTTCAACGCGGTCTTTTCGCCGGGCGGATTACGCTGATCTTTCAGATCACCGAGTTCTACAAGGAAATCAACCTTCTCTTCGTTCATACGCTCAACACATTCGCCCATCTTATCCACCGACTGCCTGTAATATCTTGATCCTTGAGGATCAGCATCCGCGTAGTGTGAATCTGTGACTATCCCAAACCGCATTTCGGCCTTTCCCCTCTCTGCATATGCGTTAGTTATCGACACCCCTGCGCAAACTCCGCCAACGGCTATTGCGGACGATTTCAGAAAATCACGTCGGCTTACAATCTGATGAGTTTTCGTTTTTCCCTTCATAGCCACCTTACTCGCTCTTCTATTATCGTGGACGTTCACGCAACCCCGACATTTCGCCCTCTGGCTGTCACTTCCCCCCCGAATTGTACCCGTTTCCCAACGGGGGAACACATTACTTACTGTAATCCCTAAAGTGTAAATCTTGAGTTCGCAAAAGTTCTATAATTTTTTCGCCTCGCTTTCAGCTGTGATGTCAGGCGTTATTCGACAGGAAGCCTCCCTTAAAGAGTGGAGATATCTTCTCAGCAGGGACGCCATCCCGCCCCTTCTTCGCTCCACGGGGATACGCTCTCACCCCCTTCACTTAGAGCCATTTGCACGACATGCAGGACTCCACGTCCCAAGCTGACACCACCCCGCTTGATCTTCGGCTTTTGTTCATTATATTGCATTGTGAGAAATTTCACAATAAACTGAAAACGGACAGCCAGGGGTGAACGATGCGAAACGTATCAACGAAAACCGTGGGTAGGCTGAGCCAATACAGACGGATTTTCATGAACCTTTACGCCCAAGGTCAGACGCACGTTCATTCCCAACAGCTTGCTGACGCTGCGGGCATGGGGGCAGCGCAGGTCCGCCGGGACCTTATGGCGCTTGAGGCCGTGGGGACACCCGCGAAAGGATATCCTACCGCCCAGGTCCTGGAACAGTTGAATGATTTTTTCGGTGTCGCCGAAAAGCAGCACCTGGCCTTGGCGGGGGTGGGGAACCTCGGCCGTGCCCTTCTGGCGTATCTGGGCGAGCGCCGCCCCAGCACCCCGATCATGGCAGCATTCGACGCCGATCCGGAGAAAACCTATAAGGAGATTCAGGGGTGCACCTGTTATCCTGTGGACTGGATGGAAGATCTGGTGGAGAAATTCAAGATCACCATAGCGATCATTGCCGTCCCCGGCGACGCTGCTCAAGGAGTTACTGATCGTTTCGTAACGGGCGGCGTGCGGGGCATATTAAATTTCGCACCCGTGCCTTTGCGCGTGCCATCAGATGTTTATGTGGAATATCTCGACATTACCATGCTTCTTGATAAAGTCACCTACTTCGCCGGTAACGCGCAAGTTCCAACAAGTTCGGACGTCGAATCTTAACAGAGGCACATCCACCAAGTCTCAGCGTAGAGGAGAACCAGATGGTTCCTTTTCAGGATGAACCATTAATCACGACCATCGGCGAACAATGCAAGATGTGCTATACCTGTGTACGCGAGTGTCCAGCCAAAGCGATTCGCGTACGCGAAGGCCAGGCGGAAGTTATCTACGAACGCTGCATCGGCTGCGGGAATTGCGTGCGCGTATGCAGCCAGGAAGCTAAGAAAGTTCTGGACAACACCACCGATGTGCAGAACTTGCTTGCAGACCCTTCAACCCGCACGGCCGCCATTATAGCCCCGAGCTTCCCGGCCGAATTCGTAGAATACGATGCTGAGACGCTTGTCAGCATGTTGCGGGCCCTGGGATTCGACTATGTAAACGAGGTTGCTTTCGGCGCCGACCTGGTTGCCCGCGCATACAGAGGGTTACTGACCAATACCAAAGAAACTCGTTATATTGCCACAAGCTGTCCAGGCATTATCGGTTTCGTCGAACGCTTCTACCCGGAATGGGTCCCCCAACTGGCTCCGATTGTATCACCGATGGTGGCATCAGCGCGGGCACTGCACCAAAAATACGGGGCCGATCTGTCGGTCGTGTTCATAGGTCCCTGTATCGCGAAAAAAGGCGAAGCCCGCAGCCCTGCGGTGGCAAACGACGTACGGGCAGCTTTAACATTCGGCGAGATTCGAAACTTATTCGAAGAACAGCAGATATCCCCGGACAACATGCAACCTTCCGAGTTCGACGAACCGCGTCCCGGTCTGGGCGCCTTGTTTCCTATCAGCCGAGGACTTCTACAGGCCGCCGATATTGAAGAAGACCTTTTGACTGACCAGGTTGTAGCTACGGCGGGACGCACAAATTTTGTCCAGGCCATTCGCGAATTTTCTGAGGAACACCTTGATGCCCGCCTGCTGGAGGTGCTGTGCTGTGACGGCTGCATTATGGGCGCGGGAACCACCTGCCAGGACCCTCTGTTCCGTCGAAGAAATCGGGTGAGTCAGTACGTACGGCGACGCTGGAGCCAAACCGACAAAGAGAAATGGCAGCAGGAAATGGACCAGTTCGAGAACCTCGACCTGACGCGGTCGTTCCGTCCTGACGACCAACGTATTCCCCAGCCGCCCCCGGAAGAACTGAAAGCGATCATGCGACAAATGGGCAAGACAAAAGTCGAAGACGAGCTGAACTGTGGCGCATGCGGTTATGAGACATGCTACGAGCACGCGGTAGCGATCTACAAGGGACTGGCCGAAAGTGAAATGTGTCTACCCTATAGCGTAGAACAACTAAAGAATACAGTGGATGAACTGGCAGACTCGAAGGAACAACTGGAAAATACACAGGAAGCGCTCATGCATTCGGAACGGTTGGCCAGCATGGGGCAACTTGCCGCCGGTGTGGCCCACGAAGTCAACAACCCCCTCGGGGTCGTGCTCATGTACGCACATATGCTTTTAGAAGAAGTTCAGGATAAAGAAGAATGGAGTGAAGACGTTAAAACGATCGTCGAACAGGCGGACCGTTGCAAAAAGATCGTCTCGCGCCTTCTGAATTTTGCCCGACAGAACAAAGGTGTTACCAAAGAAACAAACCTTGTTAACTTGATAGACCACACACTCCAGGCTTTCAAAACACCGGAGAACATAAGTGTTAAGGTAGAACAGACAACAGAAGATCCGATGGCTGAACTCGACCCTGATCAGATTCAGCAGGTCCTGACAAATCTCATTACCAACGCCTTTGACGCGATGCCGGAAGGAGGATCTCTAACAATAACAGTGACGGGAGATAACGATACTGTCATACTGCGGCTTGAAGATACTGGCCAAGGCATGCCCGAAGAAAATCGTGCAAAAATATTCGAGCCGTTTTTTACAACAAAACAAATAGGCAAAGGCACGGGATTGGGTCTGTCCGTTACCCACGGAATTATCAAAATGCATAGAGGAAAAATTGAGGTAACCTCGAACGACAATCCCGAAGCTGGGCCGACAGGAACCACTTTTGACATCTCACTGCCGCGGAAAGCGGCGAGAGAGTAAAACGCATGTGTTTGACGTTCTCAGATTCGGGAATCAGGCATCAGGTCGGAGACTGGTGGAAACAGTATTGTGATAACGCACGCAAAAAAAGGAGGAAAGAACCATGGCGAACGTACTTTTTGCTGAAGACGACGCGGATGTGATTGAAGCTCACAGGACCTTACTGGAAACGCGCGGCTACGAAGTGACGGCCGCAGGGTCTGCGGAGGAAGCCCGAAAACAGCTTGAAAAGATCTCGCCTGATATCTTTATTCTCGACGTAATGATGGAAACCAAAAGTGCCGGATTCCAGCTTGCACGTGACGTTCACAGCAAGTATCCGAACACGCCCATTGTCATGATGACAGGCGTACGGCAGAAAATGGATCTTCCGTACGGATTCGAACCGGACGAAACCTGGCTTCCGATCACCACATTTCTCGAAAAACCGGTGGACCCGGACCGCCTCGCAGATACGCTGGATAATGCGTTAAAAGGGAATCAGTAACTTATACGCCCCCGTCCAGCAACCTTTTAACCGTGGGATCTACAGACGCAACTGAGAACGGCTGAGTTCTGCAGGGGCGGGTGAGCACTTGGACAAAATCGCAATTTTGACGAAGCGGAGGTCGAACCAGTGGAAACACTGCATTTACTTGTGGTGGATGACGAAGAAGCTATGTGCCGGGGCATTAAACGCGCGTTGCGGTCGTTCAGTGTCCGGGTACCGGATATTGATGTAACCGTCAACTTCACTGTAACCACCGCATTGACCGCCGAAGAGGCACATCAAGCAATTGAAGCAGATCCAGGGCCTGACCTGGTGCTTCTCGACCACAAACTGCCGGACAGAACCGGCCTCGAAGTGCTGGATGAGTTGAACAAAAAGAACCTGGACCTGCTGACGATCGTTATTACCGCCTACGCATCTCTCGAGACAGCCGTACAGGCCACCAAACGCGGTGCGTACGACTTTATGGCCAAACCGTTTACGCCTGAAGAAATCCGGGGAACCGTCGAGAAAGCGGCCAGACATCTCATCACCCAACGACAAGCCCGAAAACTCGCTGAAGAACGCCGCCAGGTCCGCTTTCAGTTCACTTCGGTACTGGCTCATGAGATGAAGTCGCCTATCTCCGCAATTGACGGCTACCTCCAGGTAATGAAAAAACGCGCCAAAGGCGAAGACATATCAAACTACGAACCGATGATTGACCGCAGTTTAATGCGACTTGAAGGCATGCGAAAAATGATCAATGACCTGTTGGATCTGACGGCCATTGAGTCGGGTCAGAAACAGCGGGAGTTTACAACGATCGATTTTGAAGAAATGCTGCCGGAAATCATGGAAGCCTTCGAGGATCAGGCTCACGAGCGCAACATCTCTTTGCGGTACGAGGTTGAACAAGGCATAACCATGGAGGGAGACCGCAGCGAAATTGAAATCATTCTGAACAATCTCGTTTCGAACGGACTGAAATATAATTATGAGCACGGCGAGCTCCACATCCAGGTATACCGTGCACACGGATTTATCAATATAAGCGTCGCCGACACCGGTATCGGCTTAACCGAGGAGGAACAGCAGCAGCTTTTTCAGGACTTTGCACGCATAAAGAATGAGAAAACGCGCAATATTGTGGGAAGCGGCTTGGGCCTGTCCACAGTAAAAAAACTGGCCACCCTGTACAACGGAGATGTGAGCGTTGTCAGCGAACCGGACAAGGGAACCACGTTCACCGTCTCCCTGAAGCCGACATCTACCGAGGATGAGCAGAATGATATGGAACAAAAATACGAGGAAGTCACAGAAAACAACTGACAGTGACAGAGATCTTCTTTAGTTCAGAGCAGCCCAGACTTCTTGGACAGTCCAGGTGCATCCTGCTCCTTGAAGACACAAAATCGGCTCTTCCCGCCTTTTTTGAGGAACACTGCACAGCCAACATCAACAACAACAAGAAGAATTACCCCCTGGGGAACAGGATAATTCGGGAGGAAAAAACATGAACAATACCAGCACGACAGACCTCAACGCCCGCGAAGCCCGATTCGCCGATCGCGCCGTCAAACAGGACGAAATCGACCGTTACCTGCAACCCGACGGCACGGACTTCATCAACGATGCCCTGATCTGGGATAAGATCCGGAACAACCGGGAACCGGATCCTTCACGCGTACGCGAGATTCTCGCCAAGTCATTGGATACGATGGATACGCTGGAACCGGATGAAACCGCCGCCCTGATGAATGTGGAGGACGAAACGTTATTGCAGGAAATGTATGAGAAGGCGGCCGAGGTAAAAAAGAAGGCCTATGACAATCGCATTGTCACCTTCGCCCCTCTCTACTGCAGCAACCTGTGCGTCAACAACTGCCTCTACTGCGCTTTTCGCAGGGACAATACGG
>CAJXKU010000178.1 GCA_913055945.1 uncultured Lentisphaerota bacterium
GGGGCGGTTCAGAATCTGGTTGATGAAGTCCTGCAGGATGATACCGGCACTCGCAGTTTCTTTTATGTAGGCGACGTCAAGCAGGCGATCTACCAGTGGCGCGGTGGCGAACCATGGCTCTTCAATTCGGTGCTGGAAAAGTACAATAGGGCAGGGGACGTCGAGCATATCCGGCGGACCACGTTGTCGAAATCGTGGCGCTCACGGCCGGCAGTCATAGAAACAGTAAACAGGGTGTTTGGTAACCTGGCCGATCCGCAACTCGAACTACCGGATGAGATCCTCCAGCGGTGGTCAGAACACTGGGAACCGCACGTGAGTGCGCAGCATGACTGCGAGGGCTATGCCGTCATGTACTCCCTGCCGTATCGCAAGCATTCTTCGGCGGAAAGGCGATTTGCCGTAGCCGCGGATATTATCCGTGAAGTGCAGCCTCTGGATAAAGGTCTTTCCGTGGCCGCCCTTGTGCGAACGAACGAACAGGGCAGGCAGCTGGTGGAGTATCTGCGTAACGAGCATATCCCCGCCTCGTTCGAAGGCGCATTCCGCTTGCTGGATAATAACTTTACGGCCACTTTGACTTCTTTGCTGAAAATCTCACAGCATCCGGGCGATACTTTCGCGTGGCAGCATGTGCGGATGAGTCCGCTGAACTCGTACCTGCCCTCGGAGAGCGCATCGGTGGATGCCTTTATCCAGCGTTTGAACCGTCAGCTTCACTACGACGGGCTTGAGGAATTTCTGGCGTGCTGGATCGAGCCTTTCTTCGCAGAACTAAGTCAGTTTGAACAGCGTCGCGCTCGACAATTGTTGACCGCGGCTCGGCACTACGAGAGTATGTATGCGGAAAAGCGGGTGACGGACTTTCTCGATTTTCTGGCGGAATATGAGATTACTGATCCGTCAGTGGGGGAGGCCGTGCAGGTGATGACTGTGCACAAGGCCAAAGGCTTGCAGTTCGATATGGTGCTTCTGCCGGCACTGGACCGGAGCAACGGGATCAATTCGCCGGGACGTCTGGATTTGGTCCTAAAGCGTTCGCAGGATACGGAGCGAACCGCAGAGTGGGTTTTGAAAATGCCCCGGAAACGCGTGGTGCAAGCGGATTCCGTGTTGAACGAAAAGTTGCATCAGGAGTGCGTGGACGGCGCATACGAAGAGCTTTGCAATCTGTATGTGGCTGCCACGCGCCCCAGATACGGGTTGTACATGATAAGATCGGAAGCTGGGCCTGGCGCTAAGGCTGTATATCCGTCCACGGTACTGACGGCAGGATTGGACAGCGGCGAAGGAGAAACTCGGCAGCTCGGCGGGGAACAGGTGAACGTTATTTACGAAAGGGGACAACCCGCGTGGCATGAACAAGTGCACACCGCCGGCGAATCGCCCCGGCAGCGTGACCCGGTGATACCCCGGCAGAAACCGCGTCGTCGGTTTGTGGCGCGTACACCTTCCTCTGCCGAATCAGGGAGCGTTAACGCGGCCACACTGTTCCGCGCCGAAGAGGATGAAGCCGTTCACCTGGGCACCGCTATGCATGTTCTCTTCAGCAGGATTGAGTGGTGGGATTCAGGCTGTGACGTCGCGGAGATCATGAATCGGACGGTGGCCGAAGGCGTGCTCGAACGCAGGCAGGTGGAGGCGGTGGAAGAACACTTCAGGCATGCCTTGTCCTTTGAAGCGGTTCAGGAAGCGCTGAGCAGGCCGTCCGCCTATGCAGACGTATGGCGGGAGCACCCGTTTGAAGTTGTGTTGGATCATCAGTGGGTCTCCGGCTGCTTCGACCGTGTCGTGGTAGAGCGGGACGTAGAAGCTGATGCCGCGCGACCGAGCCGAGCGAGTGTTTACGACTTTAAAACCGATCGGGTGGACACGCCTGAACAGCGCAGAAGAGCAATTGACACGTACGCCCCGCAAGTCCGGTTATACAAACAGGTCCTGGCTCGTATGACAGGACTTGCGGCGGGGGCTGTGCGGGGGGCACTGATCTTTACACGTACCGGCGAGGTCGCGCATATCCAGGATGACGGGGGATAAGACGTTGCCTCTTTCCGCGAGCTGGCATGACTGCATATGCTCTTTTCTCATCTTATCGACAGCTGGCATTATCTCTTCCGTATGTTATCTTCCAACACTTGTAAGCTTCTGAGGAAACAGCTTGTAAGGGTAGACATTTTTTCGGACGGGGCACTTATGGCTGTTGGAGGTTCGGGGAGCGTTCGTCTGCCTCTATTGACAATACGAGGATAAGCCTCCCTCTTCACCTGAGTATGAAATAAAAGAAAGGTTGGAATCATGTGTGCTGTTTTTTCTATGCAGAGGGTTCCCGCGGTGATGCCGAAATTGCGTTCAAACGGGAATAGGGCGCTGTTAAGGGCGGTGCTTATTATGGCGGTCTTTATTAGTGCCCCGACTGCTTTTTCACAGGAGGATACTGCGGAGTTAACGATTATGTGCGGGCCGGTCCAGCGTATGCGCCTCATGGAGCCGATGGCCCAAGTGTTCGATGGGGATCACGAGAATATTAAAATGCGTTTCTGGCGTCCGTACGATGTTGGCAGGCCCTGGCCGGGGGTGCTGGGGCTCGTAGCGCGAGGCAGAAAGGGCACGGACCTTATGGTGACTTCCCGCTTGGACTGGAAACGCAGATCAACGCCGGAGTATAGGGAGAAATTGCGATACGTACCGATGGCCCAGCAGATGGTCCGACGAGGGGACAAAGTCGTGGGCAGCGTGGAATATGGTGTTGTGTTTCCTCAGGAGTCCCCTTCGAAGGAGGTACAGGCGTTTCTGGATTTTATAGATTCGGAGCCTATGCACGCGTTTCTTAACCGGCCGGATCCCTATAACTTTGTTCCGCTTGATCGCGATGTGAAGGAGTTTGAACCGCCGGAGTGGTTTGATACACCTGCGTGGGAAGGACAACGTCCCTGGAACTGGCATGGGGTCTGTCAGATATGGGAGAGATATTACTCGGAGACCGTCCTGGCGGAATTGAAAAAAGTCTGGATGGAAGGGTTCAATCAAGTTCAGGGGACGATTCTCAGCGAGCCGGTGATTGAATGGGCGGAGGAACATGGAATGGTACTGACTGGACTTCCTTCTTTGGCATCCGAGAAAGAAAAGAGTGACAATCCGAAACAACACTATATCGCGCGCATCCGTCAAGCCGCGGAATCGCCGGTGCTGAGGGGACTCTACTACGAGAACGAAGACTTCCTGAACAGGATTTACTACCCGCTTTATACCAACCTCCACCGCGTCAGAACGGGAGAAACGGAGGAAAAACGAAAAGGCGTAGAGGCCGTTCAGGAACAGTTTCCGCGATGGTCACGGCAGCGGCATGGCGACTTGGATACGCTGAATAACAGGTGGGACACATCTTACGAGTCCTGGGGGGAGGTGGGTTTTCCCCAGCTTCCGCTTGATTGGGTGCAGGAGCTGTACGTGAACACAGGCCTCAAGGAGGAAGATGTTGGGACGGAAAATGCGATTTTTACGCTTTTTCACCAGCCACTGCATTTTCACCTTTTCGCTGACCATCCGGAGATGTTGGATTTTCAGCGCTATATGCGGGAAGCCTGGGCCAGGAAATACAAGGCGCTGGAGCACGGTCATGGACCGGATGACCAGCTGTGGGATGAAGAGTTCACGAATTATGCGCGTAAGCTCCAGCCGCTGATAGAAAACGGAAAATTTTTCTACACGACGAAGACGCGGTTGAATCCGTATCTGCTTCGTTCGGTGGAAGAATTCAACGCGGCGGGTTTTACGCACATGATCTGTACCACCCCGCCGCACTACATCCAGGTCCCCGTGGATACTGTGCAGATAGCGCAGGGTAAGCCGATGTGGAATGCGGAAGACCATATGTACAATCACGGCACCTCCACGCCGCGGCGGGTGAGGTACCGGCTTCTGCAGAATCACATCATGGGAATGTTTAAGAGCACCACCTACAATCGCACCTCAACCTTCAAGTCGGGACGACCCGATCCGGGAGATTTCAGTACCGCCGAGCGGGGTGCCCATCATCGGGTCGAAGTCACGACACGGAATCAGATCCGCCGCAACGAAGCGGCCTTCCGCGCTCTGTACGAGGCCAGGAAGGATGCGGACATATCGGTCCTGGTCACGGAAGGCAACCGCGGATGGAATACCTTGCCGGATCACCCGGAGCGACCCGAACTCGGAGGGGCAGTAAAAGCCTATGCTTACGTTGCCGCTCTGGGCCGGAACTGGAAGTACGTGCTTGACGAAGACGTTTCGGACAAACACTGTGGAAAGACGCTGATCGTGGATGCGCCGTGGCTCACAGAGGAGACGTTGGAGAAGATCAACGGGCTTTCGGATGATCACCGCGTGGTGGCGGTGGGTGAAATTCCCGTCACTGATGAATACGGTCAGCGGTTCCCGGACGAAAAACTGAACCAGCTTCGCGCCCGGACCACTGTGATAGACGGCTGGGGTGAACTTGACGAAGCAGTGAAGCCCGCCGAAGGTCTGTCCGGTCCGTTCCGGGAGATCGGCCGAGGCAGCTTCTGGTTCTGGGGTCGAGTGGCCGGCACGACCAACTTCACCCTTCCGGTTCCGAAGCTCGAAGCGCGCCGCGCGCGTCATGAAGGGAACCTCTACGTTGCAGTGACCAACCACAGTTCGGACAGGGAGATCACAGCTCCGATTCCGTGGGCAGGCGGCCAGATGG
Source organism: uncultured Lentisphaerota bacterium (assembly GCA_913055945.1). Taxonomy (GTDB): domain Bacteria; phylum Verrucomicrobiota; class Lentisphaeria; order Oligosphaerales; family CAJXKU01; genus CAJXKU01. The sequence continues at coordinate 4,706 of CAJXKU010000178.1, forward strand.
TGCGGGAACTCACCGTCGACGAGCCGACCGAGCGGGTGTATCCGGAAGGAGAATACACCAGTTTCCCTCCTTACTCGGTGCGGGTGTTTGAAGTGAAAGAGCTGGAGTAAGAATGTTCCGCAGTTACGCGGTATTTCTGCAAACACTGTAGTCAGGCTCGGTGCCGTACTGGTCCTTGCAGGGACGAAACAGTTCCCCGCGGTTTTCTGTGTGCTCTCCCCGGATCGGCGTTGTCACGCCGTGGTGAGCATGTTTAGCCGGATGCCTGCAGCCTCTTTTTCCATTTGCTTAATTGTTCCTGGACACGCTCCGGGGCGGTTCCGCCTTCGGTGGTGCGGCTTTGTACACTGCGTTCCGCGGAAAAAAGTTTCAGGCATTCCTCTGTGGCAGAGGGGATACAGGCCCGGAGTTGCTCCAGAGAAGCTTGATCGGGAGAGGTCCGGTTCTGGTTGCAGAATTTTACGAAACTGCCGACTTGTCGATGAGCCTCACGGAACGGAACTCCCTGCTGTACGAGCCATTCGGCAAGGTCCGTGGCCATCAGATACGGATCCTGAACCGCATGGTGTGCGTTCTGTCGGTTAACCTCCGTTGAGGAGAGCATCGGCGCCAACACGGAGAGGATGGATGTGAACGTGTCCAGGGCGTCGAGCATCCCCGCTTTGTCTTCCTGAATGTCCCGGTTGTACGTTAAAGGGAGACCCTTCAGGAGTGTGAGGATCTGGACCAGCCCGCCGAATACGCGGGAAGTCTTCCCCCGGATGAGTTCCGCAACATCCGGATTTTTCTTTTGCGGCATAAGACTTGAGCCGGTGCAGAACGCTTCGTCGATTTCGATGAAGCCGAACTCCGGGGAAGCCCACAAAATAATGTCCTCTGCCAGTCGCGAAGTATGGGTCGCTGCTATGCTGAGGGCAGATACGAATTCGATGATGTAATCACGATCAGCGACCGCATCCATGCTGTTTTCAAGAATACCGTCAAACCCCAATTCGCCGGCTACAAAGTTTCGGTCCAGGGGCAGGGTAGATCCCGCGAGGGCTCCGCTGCCGAGCGGAAGCAGATTGATCCTGTGGCGGGCGTCGGCGAATCGTTGCTTATCCCGTTCAAACATTTCTACGTATGCGAGGAGGTGGTGGGCGAAAGAGACCGGCTGCGCATGCTGAAGGTGTGTGTAGCCGGGGACAATCACGTCCCTGTAATGGTCCGCAAGCTCTACCAGGGCTGTCTGCACAGCACTCAGAAGATCGCTCAGTTTATCAACCTGGTCCCGGAGGAAGAGGCGTTCGTCGGTCGCAATCTGGTCGTTGCGGCTGCGTCCTGCATGTACTTTCGCCCCCACATCGCCCAATGCCTCGATCAGGGCATTTTCGATAGTCATATGGATATCCTCCATATGGGATTGCATGGAAAGTGCCCCGTTATCCAGCCGTTCCTTGATGCGCGAAAGTTCGGATTCGATGCTGTCTGCATCTTCCTGCTGAATAATCCCCTGACGGGCGAGCATCCTGGCGTGGACCTGACTTCCCCATACATCGTAGGGGTACAGCCGTTGGTCCAGCGTAAGCGATTCGGTGAAATCCGCCACGCTTTTGTCCGTATCCTTTTGAAAACGTCCGTCCCAAAGTGCCATCGTGTGTAAAACCTTTTTTTGAAGTATGTATCTTAACCCTGACGAAATAGAAGCAAACGGGATCCTTAGCAAATTGCCGGTACACCGGAACATTTTTACCTTACTACATGAATTCTGCTTGTCATCGCTCCTGTGCCCTCCGACTCAAAGCGAACAAATTCCGTTGCGGTGAGGCTATAATGTGAGTTCGCCCGGCCGTTGGCCCTCGAGTGCCCGACGCCGCAGGGACTGAAGCCCTTTGGGGAACCATGCTTATGACCCAAAATCCCGCCTCTTCTCATTTATCTGTAAAATTCAAAGGTTTCGCATGCTTTTTACGTGGGAGAGATCGGATATTTTCGGGAGGAAGTATTCCTCGTCCTGATATCCGTACGCCTGGCTGTTGAGCCAGCGGATCTCCTCAGCTACCCGAAGTAGGTCGTCCCGATCTCTTGGAACTCGGGACCGGCCGCAAGCTTTTGCACAGGAACACGAAGAACGGAAACGAGGAACGAAAACCCCGAACCCCGAACCCCGATAACAAATAACAAATAACAAGTAACCAATAACTGATAACCGCCACACCGATACACCGCCACACTGGTATACCGACTCACCGGCTAACCGACTCACTGGCACACCGCCCGAAGCGGACCGCGAAGCGGTCCAGGTGGGTAGCCA
>CAJXKU010000179.1 GCA_913055945.1 uncultured Lentisphaerota bacterium
GCTGAGCAAAAAGGCAGCACCGTAGATTTCAACAACCTGAAGGCCGGCGGTTTTATCAAACAGCGCCAGAAAGACAAATTCACTGTGCGTTTGCGCTGTCCCGGCGGTCGAGTCCCTCTGCGACAACTGGAAAAAATTCTGGAAGGGGCGAAGGAGTATGCGGGAGACTACGTCCACCTGTCCGTGCGCCAGTCCATCGAATTGCCGTACGTGGATTACCGGGATTTTGACGCGCTTTCCGCAAAACTGGCGGAAGCAGATCAATCAGTGGCTTCGTGCGGCGCACGTGTCAGGGTTCCTATCGGATGCTCCGGGTGCGAATACAATCCTAACGGGATAACGGATACGCAGAAGATGGTGAAGGAGACGGATGAGAAATTCTTCGGCCGGGAACTGCCGCACAAATTTAAAATTTCGTTTTCCGGGTGTCCGATCGACTGTGCGCGCACTAATGAAAACGACCTGGGCTTTCAGGGCGCGGTCAAGCCGTCCTGGGAAGAGGCGAAATGTATCGGGTGCCGAATCTGCGGCAAAGCCTGCCGGGAAGGAGCCATTGAAAACGACGACGAAACCGGAAAACCGGTTTACTTCCCCGGCAAATGCGTCTATTGCGGCGACTGTATCCGCACCTGCCCTACAGACAGCTGGCAGGAGGAGAAAAAAGGTTGGATTGTCCGGATCGGTGGACGTCATGGGAGACATCCGATCAGTGGCCGCATTATCGCCCGCTTTGCCCGGGATGAAGACATCCCCGCCTTCATCGAGACAGTCACGAACTGGTTTGCCGAACACGGCGCACCCTACGGCCGAACCCGAATAGGCTTATTGCTTCAACAACGAGCGGAATGGCAATCGTTCGTTTCCACGATGAAAGAGCAATTCGGTGATACGATCCTCGATTCACCTTTGCCTCCCGAGCTTAACGAAATTCATTGATCCGTAAACGCCGACACAAATTGGTTTTCACATGAACATTGCCTCGGATATAACTGATCTGATCGGACGTACCCCGTTAGTGCGGCTGGACCGCTTATGCGATGACATCCCGGGAAACGTTCTCGGCAAACTCGAGGCATTCAACCCCGGCGGCAGCATCAAAGACCGTATTGGCATCCGGATGATCGAAGCGGCGGAGTCCGAAGGCGACCTCTACCCGGATACGATCATTGTAGAGCCAACCAGCGGAAATACCGGGGTGGCCCTGGCCGGTGTTGCCGCTGTGAAAAATTACCGCCTCATTCTGACGATGCCCGCGACAATGACGCAGGAACGCCGGGATCTGCTGACCGCCCTGGGCGCAGAGCTCATTCTCACCCCCGCTGAAGAAGGTATGAAGGGGGCTCTCCGCAAAGCCCGGGAATTAAAAAACAAACTGGGAAACGTTTTTATCCCTTCTCAGTTCGAAAACCGTTACAATTCTCGAGTCCACGAGGAAACGACGGCAGAAGAAATATGGGACGCTACCGACGGAGCCGTTGACATGGTCGTCACAGGAATCGGCACAGGCGGAACAATTACCGGCCTCGGGACCGCCCTTAAGAAGCGCAATGACAAGGTGTTGATGATCGGCGTCGAACCGGCGGAGAGTCCCTACTTCACCGAAGGACGCGCAGGGACACACCACATCGAAGGCATTGGGGCGGGCTTTCACCCGGAGGTGCTCGACACTTCGGTCGTCGACGAAGTCATTACCGTCACCGAAACCGAAGCATTTCGGGAGACCCGCCGCCTGGCCAGAACCGAAGGAATACTGGCCGGCGTCTCCTCGGGCGCAGCTATCCACGGTCTTCGTGAAGCAGTCGACAAAAGCGGAAAAGCAAACACATGCGCAGTTGCGATACTGCCGGATACCGGAGAACGCTATTTAAGCACCTGGGGGTTCAGAAATTGAGAGCTCACTGCTGATGACAACCTGAACGCCTGAGCCGCAGGTTTTCAGACGGCGGTCCGCCGCCGTTTCAGTATGCGCCATATAACGGGCGAGGACGCCCGTTTCCAAGGACAGGGGCTGTTATGCCCGGCCTTCAGGTTGTCATCAGAATCGCGGTACGAGCGTGAGTTCTGCAAATTGAAAGTACATGACCATGGACAGCACTTCGCAACATAATGAAATATCTACAGATCTGCTCATCATCGGCGGGGGCGCAGCCGGCCTGTGGGCAGCCATTACAGCGCTGGAACAGGCTCCGGAACTGGACGTTACGATCATCGAGAAAGCGCATGTGCACCGTTCAGGTTGCCTGGCGATGGGGCTTAACGCGATCAATCTGCACCTGGGGGAGAACGCCTCTCCGCAAAATTATGTCGACTATGTCGCAGCTGACAACTACGGGGTGGTCCGGCGCGATCTTTTACACTCTATCGCCCGCAATGCGGACCGCGCCGCCCCTAAACTGGAATCGCTGGGGATCCCGTTTCCGAAAGATCCCCATGGGAATTACGTACGTCGCTCAGCTCGGTCTATTGTGATGCACGGCGAACGCGTGAAACCAACGCTTGCTCAAAGAGCCTTGGAACTTGGTGCACGTGTATTCAACCACACCGCCGTGACTAATCTGATCCAGGGCGACGATGGTGGCATCAACGGCGCCCAGGGGCTTCACCTCCATTCCCGATCGGTGATTCGCGTTTCGGCCAGGGCGACATTCATCACCACCGGCGGCGCTTCGGGGATTTACAAACCGAACTCACCCGGCAGCGCCCGTAAGAAAACATGGTATTGCCCCTACAATGCAGGGGGCGGGTTGGCCCTCGGCATCGAAGCCGGGGCAGAAATGACATCGTTCGAGATGCGCTTCATCGCACTGCGTACCAAAGACGTGATTGCCCCCACGGGAACACTGGCATTTTTACCGCAGTCTGAACAGCTAAACAACCGCAACGAACCGTACCTCGACCTTCGTAAACGGCAATTGGGCCGGGGTTTGACGACATCGGAGCGCCTTCTCGCCACAATCGACGAGCATCGCCAGGGCAATGCACCCTGTGTTGTTACCATTGATCAACTCAGCGAGGCGGAATACGATGAACTCATAAGAAGTTATCTACAGATGGCCCCCGCCATCGTTCTGCTGTTGAAGGAGACGCCTGACGCTGACGAAAAGCGCATCGAGGTCACCGGATCTGAACCGTATGTAAACGGCGGACATGGCATGGGCGGTTTCTGGGTAGACATCAACAGACGAACCAGCCTACCCCGCCTGTACGCGGCCGGAGACGCAGCAGGGGGAGCTCCTAAAAAATATCTCAGCGGCGCATTCGCTGAAGCACAAATAGCGGTAGAGGATGCCCTCCAGGCCATTCCCGCCACCAGATTACCGGCCAGCGAAGATCGAATGTTTTCCGCCTCGGAGACAAGAGGCGAAACGCGACACGGAGACCTGACCCCCTACCAGATCGAAGAGCGTCTCCAGAAAATCATGGATGAATACGCCGGCGGAGCTTCGTCCTTCTACGAAACGTCGGAAGGCAAATTGCAAAAAGCACGCGCACATCTGGCTTCACTTGAGCAGAGCCTGAACCGCATACGCCTTGAGCATAAGTACGATATGCTGGATACCATAGACATGCGTCACCGTATCCTTACCGCCCAGACCTTGGTAGAACACCTCACAGCGCGCCGGGAAAGCCGGTGGCCATGCTATCAGAGCCGCGCAGACTTCCCCGTGCGTAACGACGTAGAATACAAATGCTTTATCAATTCAAAGAAGTCACAGAACGGTCAGATTCAATGCTTCCAGCGCGAACTGGAACCGCCGTTTTCTTTGCTGGGAAAGGACTGAACCGGATACTGCACAGTGCATCAGGAAATATCCGCCCCTAACAGAACAACAGCCCGATAATCACATTCAGCCCCCATTAGCACCGATGCGAACAACGCGACTTCTTCACATTGTGTAACCTATTAGCGGAAAGACTATTGCATGATCCACATCGACAAAAACAGATGCAACGGTTGTCCAGGACGGAATATTCCCCTATGCGAACAGATATGCCCCGGTTCGCTGCCGCTGCGGGGAGAAGACGGAAAAGCATACCTGCGCGATCAAAGCGCGTGCTGGAACTGCTGCTCTTGTGTCAAAAATTGTCCGCGGCGAGCCTTGGCCATCGTGCTGCCGTTTCAGATCTCCGAAACCCAGCTCCGGCTGACCGCCCGGTGCAACTCCCGAAATACGAAGTTTACCCTTAAAACTCGTACTGATGAGACGGTGGCAAGCTATGACGTAGAAACTAAACGTAGATCTTAATATCCCACTGGAAACCACTCGGCGAAAGAGCGCCGTTTATCCGGTGGCTGACGATGCAGAACAGCGAAACGAAGCTGTAGATGGAATAATACCTTCTGGAACAAAAAATAACATCGTCTCTGTTGCTGCGTATGTTAAGATTATGGTAATATCAACCCGTCATTCCTACAATGACATTTAAAATGAGGAGAAGAAAATATATGAAAGTTCTGGGGATCTCCGGAAGTCCAAGGGAAAGCCTGACCACAGATCCGCTGGTGCAGAAAGTGCTGGCTGGCGTCGAATGCGAAAAAGAATTCGTTTCTCTGAAAGGTATGCATATTTCGCCCTGCATTGCCTGCCTGGGGTGCGTGGAGGACAACGTATGCGTGCTGGAAGACGACATGGCGGATCTGCGATCAAAAATCGTGGAGGCAGACGCGTACGTCATCGGCGCGCCGAACTTCTACCGGCTTTTGAACGGCTTAACGCACTGCTTCCTCGAACGCTGGTACCAGTTCCGCCATCGGGAAGGAAAAGCAGTCGCCGGCAAACTCGGGGTTGCTGTGGGCACAGGCGGCGGAGAAACGCAACCGCCTGCTGACAATATCCGGACATTCTTCGAATACAATCAGATTGAATGCATTGGTACCGTGACCGCCCAGGGCCCCGCAGCGTGCTTTTCCTGCGGGTACGGGGAAACATGCCGCTCCGGCGCTATTCACATGTTCTTCGGTCCCGGCACAAAAATCACACCGGAAATCACCCCCGACATTATGAAACAACCCGAACAGCTCGAAAAGGCTGAAGATTTGGGGCATAAACTGAGTGAGCGCCTCAAACAATATTCGATGGCTACGTAACAAGCGTGAATCGCGAGGAAAAAATTCTTGAAAACAAAGGCAACCATCGGAGAATATGGAGAAAGGCTGTAATGAACCGCTAATCGCGCGGATCTGTGATCTGTGAACTGTAAGCTGTGAGCTGTGTTGTTGAGTTGTTGTGTTTCCCGACGCCCGACTCTCGTCAAGGTCGGGATTTCGGCTTTCGCCTCAAGTTGAGTTGCTGTGTTGTGGGCTGGGAACTGGGAGCTGTTAATTGTAGAACGTGGGAGGTGAGACGTGCAATGTGGGATGCTGGATACTGGCGGTGGCAGTCAAGTTCAAGTATTGAATGTTGAAGTTTTTACACACTGCGGCACAAGTGGCGACGGCTTACCTATTACCATAACTGTGGTATATCACACTCGTTATGAAATGTGGCAATCAGTGGCATGTCCCTAAGTGTACTGCTGAGAAAGTGTCTCTGATCTTAAGGGAAAGATTTTTAGAAAATGAAGCCAGCGATCACAAATGAGAGCGGAATGAAGGGGGTATTGGGGTCTTTCGTAGCCCGTTTAAGCGGGAACCGACACAATCCAGACGGCAAAAGGAGTTCTCAGTAGATTACGCTTTAATCGTAAATGACCGCTTTCAGAGATCAGCCCTGCGCAGTTGGCGGAAGGAAACAAGGCCTGAATCCTCGTCGCATTCAAACCGTTTCTTCTGCATACGCTCCTGGCCGAAAAAACACATTTTCATTGAAAATGTGTTTCTATTAACGATGATATCACTGAAAAATTGCCTGCATATTCTTTTATCGCCTGTTGCTCTGCTCCGGAACTCCAAGAACTCCAATGAGGTACTATAACATTTTCCGGGACGCATAGGAGTGTGTCCCCAAATTCTAACGTGTGTGGGGGGTAAAGGTCAGCTGCTCTGCGGCGGTACAACTTCCGCTTTTTTCGACTACTCCGCATTGGTATTCGATTCGTTTGTTCGGCGCGCTCGTCGGTCGACCACTCGCTGAGTATGCTCCCGTTCCCGTTTACGGAGGTCAGCCACAATTTCGTCAAGATTATGATTGTGTTTCTCCACGTAGGCGTCTCTGTTACGCCACACTTCGGCAATGATTTCATCTTTGTACACTTTATTCCTCCTCTGATAACAACTCCAATGGCGTGCAAATCTCAGGAGCACAATGCCCCGCGACTGCGCAGGAGGATCGTATAACGGGCTTCGTAGCGGCGTTATCGATATGCCGGCAGTTCCACGTGAGTAAGTAATCCATCGCATGAACACTTGCGGCTGCGATATGAAGTGCGTCTGCCTCGGCTTGTCGGGGGATTGCCTCGTCAGCCATGAGTCGATCGGCCAAATTTTTTACATCCTCACTGACCGCCAACAGGGGAATGTCGTCCAACGCTGCAAGCCGCCTTTGTGCCGCATCGGGGTCTCCTGCGCGCGCCTCAGCAAGTACGAGTTCTGAAGTAAACAGTTTATACTTCGGTCTTTCCTGCTCCCACCATTGGATGGTGGTCTGTTGCCACGCGGCCCCACGCAAATCTCGACTTGGACGCGCCGTCAAGTAACTTGTTATTGATGTCGCAATGTATACCTGTTTCATAATCTCATACTATATGTCATACTCTCCTGCGAATCATCATATCATCACTAATGTACAACCATTCTTGTCCCCGTGCCAGGAGCTATGAATTGGCGTGGCGTTCAGCGTAAACGACCAGGGACGGGAGATATCTGTTTGACAACGGGTAAATGTGTCTTACGAAAAATTGTCTCATGATAAACTGACGCCGTTTTCACCCCAGCCGAAGTCGTTTGAAGCAGTGCAGTGGGCCGGTAATATCGGTCTCACCGCGGCTGAATTGTCTGTTGACCGCTTCGCGGGATTCACGGCACAGTGCGGCCGTTTCCTGAACGAATGACTTCGA
>CAJXKU010000180.1 GCA_913055945.1 uncultured Lentisphaerota bacterium
ATATTCTCGTCTCAGAGAACCCCCCGTACGGGGGGCGACTCACCGTAGCCTCTCCGAGCCGTAGGCAATCTACGAGCCGGAGGCCCAGGCGATTAGCCTGGGGTGGAAAAAGCACACCACCGATGGCGTCCTAAGCCGAACGAAGTGACTTCTGCACGGCGCACAGGGGCGGCGGCCGTCAGGCCTGATATCAATCCGTGCATAACTCAACTTACGGCTCGCCATTTTCAGAAAAGACAGTCGCGGTAAAAACCTTGAGTGTGGCGTCTGTTTTCCAGGCATCCGGCGGAAGTCCTGCCTTTCGGGCAAGATGCCGCAGCGTCTCCGTTACCGTCCATCCCTGTTCCGGCGCCACGTGCGGCAGATATACGCCGTGTTTATTATTCTTTTCCAGTATAATGCCGTGCCTGCCGATGCTTATTTCTTCATGGGACGATACGCGATGAGGAGGTTGCAGGGCGGAAATTTCAATAGTGATGTCTTCAAGCTCTTCCTTTCTTACCGGAGGAAAACGTCGATCCGCGAATGCGGCATTAAAAGCCTGCTGCATCACGGCTTTATATAGCGGGCGGCGCGGCTGAATCTCGCCGATGCACCCTCGAAGTCTATCGTTTTTCTTCAGCGTCACGAATGCGCCCATCTTTTTTCTCATGGGGGCAGTGATATTCGCGTCGAGTTTCTGGGCGGAAGGTTTTTCTCCGTGTTTCAGAACGTGTTCAATGGTACCGCGTGCCAGTTTCAGAAGACTGTTTTTTGCAGCCGTCGGCAACTTTTCAGCATCGTTCTGCCTGTTCGCCGATTCCGCCGAACCGGATGGCGTGTTTGCCTGCTGCGCATCAGCTGTTTCCGTGGCCCACTTACCGCTGATCGCGGCGCTCAGGTAACTCACTGAATTCCTGTAGGAGCCCATCATGTTTCCGGAGGTGTTGTAGGCCGTTTTCTTTACCTTCTGCTCGGGTTGCAGCATGGCGATAAGTATGCCGATAGGGTGCCGCCCGCAGACGGTGGTCCCGGATTCGTTCATGAATGCGGTGTACTTTTGTAACTCGTTGGCTTTTATGTGCCGGAACACTTTCATATCCAGTTGTCGGAGCTTTTCGGGTACATTTTCTTCGAAGGGCACATACCGATAGCGGGGACCGTAATGGGTGAAGTCGGAGCTGATCACCACAAGCGTGTCCTGGTCTATAAGGTCAAGCAGTTTTTCCGCAATCTGTTCTGTCGTCTGAATGTCGAGTTTGCCGGTGACGATCGGGACGGCCTTGAAGCCGGGGTCCAGGGCATACTGCAGCAGCGGGAACTCGATCTGGACGCTGTGTTCGCCCTTATGCATCCGCGTTGTTTTCTGTACCGTGTCCAGCTCTGCTAGAGTATCGATAAAAGCGGTGTCCAACGGAACCTCTCCGAGGGGCGTCTTGTAATGTGTGATCCCATCGGGCACGCTGACGGCGTTCGTCATCTTGTGACGGTGGGTGGGCCCGAGGATAATCACGCGGTCGTAGCGTTCGTCCGCGACCTGTTGAACCGCTGAAGCTGCAATCTTTCCGGAAAAGCGGTAGCCTGCGTGGGGTAAAATCAGCGCGGATACCTTTTTCAGGTCGGCCTCCTCTGTCTGTTCAAAAAATTCTCGGAGAGTGGCCTCAAGTTTTTGCGTCTCCTCCGGATACCATTGTCCGGCAAGAGGGGAGTTCAGTACAGATTTTTCCGCGTCCGGATTTGCGCCTGCGCAAAGGGGCAGGGTGCTGAAAACAATAATAAAAAGAAGCATAAAGCTCCGGCCGAGTGCAATGTAACGCTGTAGGGGGTTACTCATCCCAGCCACTTTCCTTTCTTCTTGAGCTTCTTTTCATCAAGCGGTTCAACGGTTCCGGGATACGTACTCGGACGCACCGCGCGCTGAACGCGTCTGCGTGCCTGTTGACCGAACGATCGCACAAACCCGAATGCACCTGTCAGTGCTCCTATAAAAAGAACATAAAGCATATTGCGTCTGTTCAGCTCCATTTGCCGTATATCTCCTTTCCGCACTTCGGACATTGACCGTCTTCGAGATTGTTGCTGAGAATACTGTAGCGCTTACGTTCGATCAGAATCGTGCCGCACTTCGGACATGTTGTGTGCTGGGCATCCTCCATCGTGACGTTCCCCACGTAGATGTGTTGCAATCCCTCGGCTTGACCGATCCGGCGTGCCTGCTTCAGGGTTTTCTTCGGGGTAGGGGGCAGATGCTTGAGCTTGTACGAGGGAAAGAACTGGGAGAAATGAAGAGGCGTTTCAGGCCCGAGATGTCGGCGGATCCAGCTGCACATGGTGCGCAGGTCCTCTTCGCTGTCGTTCAGCGTAGGGATCACCAGATTCGTGACTTCGGTGACGAGCCCCATGGATTTGGCCGTGACAAGCGATTCCAGCACAGGTCGCAGGCTAGCCCCGCATACATCACGGTAAAAAGCGTTACGACACGATTTGAGGTCAATATTTGCGGCGTGTACGTGCCGGCAGAGTTCTTTCCACGGGGCGTTATTGATATATCCCGCGGTGACAAGGACGTTGTAGAAGCCGTTCGCTTTTGCCTTTTGAGCACTGGCAAGCGTATATTCGTAAAAAACGCACGGTTCAGTATACGTATAAGCTATTGACCGGACTTTGCTTCGTCGGGCCAAACGAGGGACTTTGGCCGGTGGGCACTGTTTGGCGCGGCTGTCCTCCGGGTTGCACTGGGAGATCTGCCAGTTCTGACACTGTTTACAGTGCAGGTTGCAGCCCACTGTGGCTAAGGACAGGATTTTGGTGCCCGGTAGAAAATGGAAGAGCGGTTTTTTCTCTACCGGGTCGAGGTGCAGCGCACAGGGGTAGCCGTACGTCACGGCACACAGTTGCCCGTCAATGTTTACGCGGATCCTGCAGTTCCCGCTCTGACCGGGAGCGATGAGGCAACCTTTGGGGCAGAGGCCGCACTGGACAGTGGTTGATGTCTCTGAATTGCTCACTTATCGTGCGCACTCCTGTGATTTCGTCATGTATCAGGAAAGAACGTCTGCCGTTTTGCTTCATCCCTGCTGTCAGGACTATAACGCGTATGGAGGCAACGTGCACGATTGAACGTAGCTGGTTCCGTTCGCAGACGGGGCGGGTAGCGGATGTATCGGTGTGCCGGTTTATCAGTTTACCAGTGTACCGGTGGATCAGTGTGCCAGTGGATCGGTGGATCGGTGGAGCGGTGGGGCGGTGGATCGGTTACCAGTTATTTTTGTATCGCAGTCCTGTCGTCCCTTCGCCCTGTAGTCCCGTAGTCCTGTAGTCGCGTAGTCCCTGGGTTCGTGTTGTCCGTCGTCTTTTTATTGTGGCCATATAGAAATAGGACATTCTTCCACCCACTCGTAAAAAACAATCCCCCGCTGTTCACAAATTTACTGAAAAACAAAAAGGGCAAAGTATCCACGTTGTCTTACAGGAGCATGTTCGTCCTCTGTCCAGTGAAACGTGCCGCTTTCCGCAGTGCATTTTCCCTTGAAATCATCGCATGAGGAGTTATGATGATCTGTATAAGGGCGTTCGGATCTAGTAATACCTTGGGGCACAGGATAAGACAGGGAGGATACGACGTTGCCTACGGCGGAAAAGTTCATCTCCCGAGCCAGATGGCCGATGTGAGAAAATTAGGATACGAGGTATTAACATCAGAATGCAGGAACGAGTTGGCACAGCAGAGCGCTTCATTCATAAAACAGGGCCGCGAACGACCGTTTTTTCTCTTCGCTTCTTTTGAAAATCCTCACGATATCTGTTACATGGCGATAAACGACTACCATCGGCGACAAGGCCAAAAACCTGTTCAGAATATTGCTTCTTACACTTGTGAAAAGTTGCTCGCTGAAGCACCAACAGATAAAAAGGATTTGCCAGAGTTGCCGGACAGCGCCTTCGGCGAGATTTCCGCGGTGCGAAGGCAGGATCCGGAGGTGTTGGAAGAATTCCGGAAACAGCGGCCATTTAAGCATTACGCCTATACCCAATGGAGTGAAAAACAATGGCGTCTGCACCGATGGCTTTACTGTCGCCTTACTGAACTGGTGGACAAACAAGTGGGGACTCTTTTAGAAGCTTTAGACGATTCCGGACAGTTAGAAGATACGGTGATCATCTTTACCAGTGATCACGGCGATGTGGATGGTGCACATAGGATGGAACACAAAACTGTGTTTTATGAAGAAGCACTCCGAATTCCTTTCATTGTGACCCAAAAAGGGACGACGCCGGATATTGTGGATACCACGCATTTCGTGAACAACGGGCTTGATCTGCTTCCTACCCTCTGTGATTATGCCAACGTGGAGTCACCTCCGGGCTTATTGGGCTACAGTGTACGTCCTTTGGCAGAAGGGGAATCGCCGTCTTATTGGCGTGACAAATGTGTGATTGAGAGCGAAATAGGCAAATATATGATTACTGAGAGATGGAAGTATTGCCGTTTGGATTTTGCAGGAGAGGAGGAAGTACTTATTGATAGGGTGGAAGATCCCGAAGAGATAGTAAACTTGGCGGGAGATCCGGCATACAGTGACGCGCTGGATTCTTTGCGCAATGAACTTGAAGAGTGGGAACATCAAACAAGTAGTCTGAAAAAAGAGCGAGGGGGAGACGGAGGATATGTGTTTTGACAACAGTTGATCCGACCCGGAGCCAAGAACGCAGCACCCAGTGCGGCGTTGGTGCTCGTCGCGGAGTTCGTGCTAGCATAAATATCCTTGAAAAATTCGGGGAGAGGGGGTGTGGGAGGGATGTCTTGCGTGGACGCGCTACAGCTCGTCCAGCAATTTCGCGTTTCTTTTGGCAGATCGGATCAAGGTCATTTCGCTAGCGTCCCTGGAGTTCTATGATGAGTACAGAATTCCCCGGCATACTGATCGTCAGACTTAATGGAGAACGCGTCCTCGGCCATCCCCTCAACTTTGTTCAGAAACGCTGCCTGGCGGCACTGGGGTTGTCGGAAAACGAGTTGCTTTCTCCTCGCTCAGGGCCTGGTTAGCAACCACAAAAAAGCCGATTATACCCCTACGTAGGTGGAGAAGGTAGTAGTACGGAGAAATTGCTCAAAGAAGCATTTATATTTGGGGAAAAGCAAAAAGCTTTTCAATCCGTTGCAATTTACCGGCGTTACGGCATCATTCAGGCGGCTTCTTAGCTTACAACTGAAGAGAAAGGTTCGGCTATGTCTGCTTCTACGGATCATGGGTTCAGCAAACCAGAACTTTTCGCGGTTAACTCGCCACGGACGCCCCGGACGTCATCGGAGGTGCAACGCATCTCCCTGGACAAGCAGCACCATCATAAACGCGAAAACGGTCAAGTGGTCCCCCGATACCCCATAGAGGAAGCGGATTGGGTATGGCATCCGGATGCTAAAGATATACCGGCTGTGGTTCAGTTTTCCATTTCGTTCAGCGCCTCCGCCTCATCCGGGCCGCTTACATTCCATATCTCTGCTGACCAGCGCTATGTTCTCTTCCTCGACGGTCACCGTATCAGCCGCGGTCCTGACGCCGGCGACACGGATCATTGGAGCTTCGCGAGTTATACCTGGACACCTACGGAAGGCGAACACCGTTTTGACGCGTTTGTCTGGTCCATCGGCGAAGCTGCACCAACGCCACGTTATTACCTGAAAAACGGATTTATCTTTAAAGCAGAAAACGGCTGGGACCAGGTATTAACTACGGGGCAAGCCCCGTGGAACGTGCGCGAATTGTACGGCATATCCTTTGATTTTCATACATCATGGCATTATCCCTTTCAAACATCCTTGCTGGACTGCGAGGCATGGCATGCGCCCGGTGAATGGAAAGCGCCGACGGTTGTCATGCATGGTGTAGGCAACGACCATTTCCGGCGTCGGCAGATTCTGCCCCGGACCTGGCAACTGGAGCCGAGCAGGCTGCCGGATCAGTGGGAATCACCCTGGCGGGGTGGACGCGTACGGGCTGTCGTTGCCGGGTGGATAGATATCGGAGAGCGGTTCCCCTCAGGCGAGGAAAATTTTCTTGAAACCACCCCATACCAATCTCTGGTGGAAGAGGGGCATGCCGTCACCATTGCGCCGCATCAGACGGTCACGGTACTCTGGGATCTGGAGGATTACTTCTGTGCCTATCCGCGAATGCAGATTTCGGGGGGACAGGACGGCCTGATTCGCTGGGTATGGTCTGAAGCGTTTGAGATTGACGACGGCAGAAAGGCTGACCGGAACGAAGTCTCAAACAGAACGGTATGCGGGCCTTACGACGATTTTTACCCCGCGGGTATCGATCAGCAGTCCCTCAGCACACTCTGGTGGCGTTCCGGTCGTTATTGCCTCCTGAACATTCAGACACAGCACGAATCGTTGACAATTGAAGATATCGGCCTACTGGAGACACACTATCCGCTCGAGCTTACAGGGGATTTTTCTACGGCGGATTGGCATGCAGGGCCCCTCATGCAACTCTGTTTACGGGGACTGCAGATGTGCAGTCACGATATCTACCTGGATTGCCCGTTCTATGAACAGAGGATGTTCGTGGGCGACAGCCGGATTGAAGCGTTGATTCACTACGTATGCCAGACGGACGACCGTCTTACGAAAAGAAGTATTGAACTGTTCAACTACTCCCGTGGCCTTAATAACGGCTTGACTACGGGGCGGTATCCGTGTCGCGAGGCCACCTGCCTGTCAACGTTCTCCATGCTGTGGATCGCTATGATCCACGATCATTTTTACTGGCGGGATGACCACGCGTTCATTCAGGATCAACTTACCGGTGTACGCGGTGTGCTGAACACCCTCGCCGCATATCTCAATGACGAAGAGCTTCTTGAGAATCTGCCGGGGCGGAACTTTATCGACCACGTGTTTGAATACGGGGACCCCCCGGGTGCCCTGGAGGATGTGTCG
>CAJXKU010000181.1 GCA_913055945.1 uncultured Lentisphaerota bacterium
GATCAATTGCAAACTGAGGCTCTGCACTGACAACGAGTACGAGCATTATGTTGCGTGCAACATAAAGTGAGCTCTGGTGGACACACGCCCGGCCTCGGGCGTGCCCCTAACATTGGGTCTCAATAGCGGGGCTGGGTATGTTTTCAAGCAGATATCATGACAGAGTCCGTCAGAACTCGGGTACCCCAAAAGACGAACGCACAAAGAAAGGAAAAGACGATTATGACGACAGATAATAACAATAATGCCGACGCAGAGAACACACGCTCCACATCCACGTGGTGGAAAGCGGGTGCTGTTATCTTGTTAGGCATCGCGATTGTCCTCACGGTGGTGGCTAAAAATGCGGGACAGAACAACAGTGAACAGGGCGACACCTCACCCTCTGTCGAGGACACTTCCCGCGCGTCCGAAGACACAACCGCGCAACCGTTACCCTCTGACAGCGACAGCAGCAGAGGGACGGCCGGCGCTCAAAAGGGCGACGAAGCTAAGACGAGCTCAAAGCAGGCGGACGCAGAAGAATTACCGCCCGACACGGTATTAGCAACCGTCAACGACAAAACAATCACCGTAGCCGACCTCGAGGAAAGACTGCAGCAAATGCCCCGGCAACAAGCTGCCATGTTCAAGAAAAACCGCCATCGCTTCCTTGATAAGCTTGTGTCACGTCAACTGCTGTTGCAAAAAGCCCGAAAGGCTGACAGTGCGCAATCTGATGACACCCCGACAGGGAGCGACGCTGCGCAGCAGGACGAAGATAAGATGATCCAGAACTTTCTGCAGGAACAGGTTGTACAGGACGTGGAAGTCACTGAAGAAGACATGAAGACGTTCTATGAGCAGAACAAGGATCAGATGCCTGCCGGTCGCAGTTACGAAGACCTCAAGGAGTCCATACGTTCCTATGCGCGGAGAGAGAAGGAGAGCAAGGTTGTCCAGCAGTATGTAGAGAAATTACGCCAGAACGCGGATATCACGCGCAACGAAGAATGGGTGGAAGCACAGAAAGCCGGAGCCGAAGAAAATCCCTTGGACAAAGCGCTGAGCAAAGATGTGCCAGTACTGGCCGACTTCGGGCGCGGCACCTGTACCCCGTGCAAGATGATGAAGCCGATCCTCAAGAAACTTAAAAAGGAGTACGAAGGCCGTGCTGAGATCCTTATCATCAACATCGATGAGTATCGGGGCCTTGCTCAGCGCGTGGGCGTGCGCGCCATTCCCACCCAGGTGTTCTACGACAGCAGCGGCGAGGAAGTGTCGCGCCATCAGGGTTTCATGCCGCGCGAGGATATGGTGAAGAGACTCACAGATATGGGTGTTCAAAAGCCTGCCGCGACTGAGGAATGAACATGGAACAGATATTCACCTTTTTCTACAACGCATTAGAAGGGACCCCTGCTGTAGCACTCGGGGCGGCCCTGGCCTGGGGCATACTGAGCATGCTGCTGAGTCCGTGCCACTTGTCCAGTATTCCCCTGATTGTCGGATTCATCGATGAACAGGGCCGCATTGCCACGCGACGGGCTTTCCTTATTTCAACATTCTTTTCCGTAGGCATTTTGATCACCATTGCCGCCATCGGTATAATCACTGCTGCCGCCGGCAGGATGATGGGAGAGGTTGGTACCTGGGGCAACTATGTTGTCTCGATCATCTTTTTCCTTGTCGGTCTGCACCTGCTGGGCATCATCCCCATGCCCTGGTCGGGGCCCCAGAACATCGGGATAAAACGGAAAGGTCTTCTGGCGGGCCTGATCCTTGGACTGATTTTCGGCATCGCGCTGGGGCCATGCACGTTCGCGTACATGGCCCCCGTGCTGGGCGTCGCTTTTAAAAGCGGGGGCACAAATCCGGTGTTCGCCGCTATGTTGCTGCTGATGTATGGGATCGGCCACTGCTCAATTATTGTCCTGGCCGGAACATCAACCGAACTCGTGCAAAAGTACTTGAACTGGAATGAACAATCCCAAGGCGCGGTCATTCTGAAAAAGGTATGCGGCGTCCTCGTCATTTGCGGCGGACTGTACCTGATTTATACTGCATGATAGGCACAACCCGACAACGCCCCCTTTTGGTGAGAAGTAGCGGGCTTGCTCTATGAGTCGTATTGTGGTCTGTTACAACGCATGTGCTCCGGAAGATGCGTTGTAAGCGTCCTCAACATTCATGCAGGGAGACCATTCACCTGCTT
This sequence comes from uncultured Lentisphaerota bacterium, assembly GCA_913055945.1. Lineage (GTDB taxonomy): Bacteria > Verrucomicrobiota > Lentisphaeria > Oligosphaerales > CAJXKU01 > CAJXKU01. The sequence goes on from CAJXKU010000181.1 coordinate 2,195, forward strand.
ATTGTGTTAAAACAACCTCCACTTCCGCGACATAATGGTCTTCATGGATATATTTTACATTGGACTTCAATCGATATTCTGTCCCCAAATGCAGAAAGGAATTCAATATGACGCGACAGAAAGACTCCGACGACAGAGTTGTGCGAGCCGCCGAGCATATGCTTGCCGATGAAGGCTATGTGGGTGTGTTAGACTTATTTCTGGCTATGCACTGGTTGGAGCAGGCACACATCCAACGATGGCAGCGACAGCAAGTCCCCGACCTTGAAGGCTTGATGTTATCGAAACGCCCCAAAAGATTGCAGGCGCTTGAGGTGTTTGAGGCTTGGGCTCAAGAGCGGGATTTGCCGCAAGTCTGGGCCGCGTTTTACCCGAAAAGCAGATGGCAGGATAAAGAACTGCAGGTCACCGTAGACGGTGATGAAGACTTGGAACGGCGGTTTCGGCAGGTGTTTTTACCGGAGGATGCAGATGCTAGATCGCGGAAAAAGGTACAGGCGAAGGTTCAGGAAAAACCGGAGCTTGTCGCTTACATGGTGCGGCGCGAAACCGAGTGCGGTTGGTGTGGAACCGAATTGCCTAAACGTTCACTGATCTTGCTTGAAAAAGAGGCTGCAATCTGCCTGGAATGCGCTGAACTCGACCATTTAACGTTTTTGGGACGAGGAGACGCCACCCTTACGCGCAGAGCGCGCAGCAACAGCAGTCTGAATGTGGTTATCGTAGAGTGGGCACGCCGACGTAAGCGTTACGAACGTCAAGGAGTCCTCTTGGAACCGTGGGCATTGGAGAAGGCGGAACAAGAGTGCTGCGAGGACCAGGATCAACGCCGAATTCAACGCGAAAAGGCGGCGCAGCGCAGAGCGAAAGACGACCGGACATATTGTGACCAAGTGTTCCAGCGCCTGACCGATATGTTCCCCAACGGTGATAGCGACTACCTGCGTAATATAGCGGAACATACAACCCTCAGGGGCAGCGGACGGGCAGGACGAAGTGCTGCTGCGAAACAGCTTGATGACGACATGCTTCGCCTGGCTGTTATTGCCGGTATTAGACATGACATGACGAACTATGATGAGCTGCTGATGCTGGGGTGGGATCGCGCTGAAGCCCGTCGAGAAGTCAATGAGCGCGTGAACGAAATCCTTGCCGCCTGGGAGAATAAAGAGTGACCATCGCGTTCCTGATGAATTCAGGAACACGATGCTCAGCGGCTCCCTTGTTTCACGGGGGTACTGACCCTGGCTGATCCGCCAAAGTCGATCTTTGGCGTGCGGTGCGTTTATGCACCGCTTTGTAATAAGGAGTTGGCGACGTTTTGAATGTTTGCTATTGCACACTTTTCGTGTTATATTCAAAGTGTGCAGAATTAAAAGGAGATGTCCGTCATGACGAAAAACGTGACTATACGGATGGATGAAGAATTATTGCGAAAAATTCGCCATCGTGCCGTTGATGAGGATATGTCCACATCGCGTTGGATCGTGAAAGTGGTGAGCGAAGCGGCCGGCATTGAACGGGGCGAGGAAGCAGCACGCCAACGGGCATTGCATCGGCTTAATAATGGTTTTCACCTCGGAGGACGCGCACTTACAAGAGAAGAAGCTCATGCCCGCTGACATATTCATAGACACAAATATCCTGGTCTACGCACATGATCTGGATGCCGGACATAAGCATAATATTGCCAAGCGCTTTGTAGCGGAACTTTGGCAACAACCGAACTGGCCGGGCGTGAGCGTGCAGGTTTTACAGGAACTCTACGTGAACCTCTATAGAAAAGGGATTCCTACTCTGGAAGCGCGGGAAACGGTACAGGACTATGCGGCTTGGCATGTAGTAGAAAGCTCTGTATCCCTTCTCGAAGAGGGAATGGACGAAACGGAACGTTGGCGACTCTCTTTATGGGACGGTCTGATTGTAGCGGCGGCCCGCAGAATCGCCGCGTCTGTCATCTATAGTGAAGATTTAAGCGACACGCAGGATTATGCGGGTATTCGGATAGTAAATCCGTTTGTTTGACCAGTGGCAGTATAAAGTATGCCAAGGTTTGGGTACATGCCTCAGTAATTCCCTGCCTTCTCGATACGGGGACAGTTATCAAATCTGGCACTGAGGCCGGAGCAGCATCACTTTCTTTACGTCAGTGACTTAATCACCATGGGATGATATTGTCAGCGCTTAAACTTTCAATTTCACCGGTGTTATTGCTAATGCGCTTCTTATAAGTACCTACGCTGGTCCGAGTCCAATGTACAGAATGTTTAAGCACCCGCCAAAAAGTTTATCCCGGTCCTGGTTGTCAAACCAGAGATGGGACTAAGACGCCAAGAAAACCTGAAGAGAGAACCACCGCATCCTCATCAATTCGTGGAGATCAGTGAATATTAGTGGTTCACGCGGTGTGTAAGGACTTCAACATTTGTCATTGAAGGCCACCGCCCTCCACCCAACGTCCCACATCCCACGCTCTACAAATTACAGCTCCCGCTTTCCAGCGCACACAGCACAGCAACTCAACAACACGGCTCACAGCCCACAGATTACAAGGAGCTTACGTTGGTCCGGTCGGCCCCAATCTACCCCCAGTAATTCCGATACAGAAGAGTGGTTCGCTTGGACTAGCGGCGACGACGTGGGTGATACGATAAACCTCCTGGAAGGACGAGTCCGTTATCTGATTAAACGGAACGGCCGCATCGAGAGTCCGGAAAGCTGGTCGGCTCCGGCTCCGGCGAGGGAGAATGTGAGCTGTCCTATAGCGGGTGAAAGCAAAGCGTGGATACACGTGAACGTATAACGCTGGACTCCGCCTTACAGGAGGATTAGGTGCGTCCAGTGCATTAGAATTAGTTTCACCAAATTTTGGAAGCCATAAAGTTTGACAATGATGTTTTAACGGTATAAGTTTAAAGGTAAGAGTGGATAAAGTAAGGGGAGTTCAGGACAACAAAAGAGGAAAGTGTGGGGTTACGCTATTCAAAGAATGCCCGAACGCTCTTGTGTTGAAAGGCCCCCGGCAAAAACGAGCTATCAAGTAGAAAAGGGAAGGGGAAGTTATGACACAGAAGGATCATCGTATCAGCAAAAACCGACAGACGTTTACGCTGATTGAATTACTTGTCGTCATTGCGATTATCGCCATTCTCGCATCATTGCTTATGCCCGCCTTGACCAAAGCACGCAGCAAAGCCATTCAAATGTCGTGTATGAACAATATGAAGCAACTCGGACTGGCGGTACAGTTGTATTCAGATGATTATGACGGTTGGTTTCCGGTTTGGGAAAACTGGAAAAGTCCTAATGCGGATCAATACGATATTCCGTTGTGGTGGACCGCGATAACGCCGGACAAATGGTCCAACAGTGACACCCCTGATACGAATTACATCGAAACAAAAGATGTTATGCATTGCCCTGCTTTAGAGCCTGGACCGCCAATTCCCGCCAGTTGGAGTGACTCAAGGAATACGTATGGTTTTGACCAGTTGCGCGGATTCAAATTTTCGAACAAAGAACGAGAAAAAGTGATCACAGGCGCTGTAACGCCGTGGAAAGGGCAATACGACATATCGATCAACCTTCCCCGCCTTTCAAGGCCTGATCGCCTGGATATTATCATGGACAGTGCTGAAGATAAGTGGGGCGTGCGCGAAAGGTCTCTTTACAGGAGTCGCGCTACTAATGGTCATTACGCGATTCACACTCGGCATCCAGGTAGTACGACCAATATACTGTGTGCCGATGGCCACGCAGAGAACCAGGGGCCTGCCGGCCTAGGAGCGCGCTTTGGCGTGCCTGGGTATTGGGACAAGGAGTTTGTGTATCATGATACGCCGTGGCAGTCTGACTGGTAGAGCGTTCTATCAATATCTTCAGGGCTGCAAACTGACTGTTGCGTGAATCGGAACAGACGATAGCGGACGGTAACGGTTGTCGGTGAATGATATTCCATTTCAATCGATCTTCCGCCATCGTCGCCTGTCATCGTTCACCGATTGGCCTGCCTGCCCATTCGGGACCGGAACTGCCCCATCCTCTACGGATCGGCGGCGCCAATCCATAAGCCCTGCCCAAAGGACGGGGAATTTTAAGTACACGTTTAGAAAAGCGCTCACGCAGCATAACGCCGGGCACCACACAACCCAGTGACATTTATCACTTGTTGGCGACTTCTTGTGCACATTCCAGGTTCCGTTGCAGGGAAGTGTTCGCGAGGCCGTGAACGGTCCAGCAGAAGGCTTATACGGTAGAGCCACCACGGCCTTGTCGCCATTCTTGTACCATTCTGTTTCCAAAACAGCTCACAGGGGATTATAGGCAGCACTGAATCGCTGGCCGATTTTTTCTATCGCGGCATGTGGCCGGCCGTGCAGGGGCGGCCAGAGAAAAGGATCTTCTGTGCGATACATCCATGCCAGCATGTGTCTGCCAATGCGCTGGTTACTTGCTAGTGAGCCGGATCATTAGTCAATTTTTTGGGTTTTGGAAGCCATAAAGTTTGACAATGATGTTTTAACGGTATATATTCGAATATAGGAGTTGATAAACCAGGGGTTTAGGGACAACAGAAGTGGAAAGTGTGGGGTTACGTTATGCAAAGAATGTCCGTCCGAAAGCTCTTGTATTGAAAGAGCCCGGCAAAAACGTGCTATCCAAGTAGAAAATGGAAGGCGAGGTTATGACAAAGCAG
>CAJXKU010000182.1 GCA_913055945.1 uncultured Lentisphaerota bacterium
CGTCGAAGCAGTCGTGGGGTTGCGTCCCAACGGCGACATCCGCGCGGTCGTTGTGGCCAACCACGAAGAGACCCCCGGCTTGGGCACACAAGTCACCGACCGCAAGAAGCAACGCAGCCTGTGGAGCCTGCAGGAGAAGGATAAGAATACAAAACAAAGCACCCCCGGCACATCGAACAACAACAAACCGACGCTTCCGCCGAATCCCTATCTCGACCAGTATGCCGAGCGAGACTTCACGGCATCAGATGCGCCTTTCAAAGTAAAAAAAGACGGTGGAAGTGTCCAGGCTGTGTCGGGAGCCACCGTCAGCAGCCGGGCGGTTGCCCATGCAGTGTCACGCATCTGTCAAGCATTTCAAAAGCATAAGAAGGAAATTCTGGGGCAAGAATGAATAACATAACCGGACAGTTCAGAAACGGCGTGTGGTCAAACAACGCAGTCCTTGTCCAATTGCTTGGATTGTGCCCTGCCCTGGCTGTAACAACCAACATGACCAACGGTCTGGGCATGGGAATGGCCAGTACCTTTGTTCTGCTGGGCAGCAATTTTGTCGTCGCGTGTCTCCGCGGCGTCATTCCTGCCCGCGTCCGGATTCCATGCTTTATCGTGGTCATCGCAACCTTCGTCACGATTGTCCAGCTTACGCTGAAAGCGTACTTGCCCTCCCTCCATGAAGCCCTCGGGATCTATATTCCGCTCATTGTGGTCAACTGCATGATCCTCAGCCGGGCGGAAATCTTCGCGTCCAAAAACCGTGTTTTTATGTCCATTGTCGATGCCGTCGCCGTCGGTCTGGGCTTCACGTTCGCGCTGGCCGCCCTCGGCGGGGTAAGGGAGTTTCTCGGCCACGGCACAATCCTCCAAGTACAGGTGATCCCCGGATGGCATTCCTTCATGCTGATGACGTTTCCGCCGGGGGCATTCCTCGTCTTGGGTTTTTTCCTCGCCGGCATAAAGGCGCTGGAGAAGCGACGTGCTAAACGCCGGAACGAATCTCTCGACGTTCCGGAAGAGATGCATTGTGCGCACTGCAAAGTCTGCAACCTGTCTGAAGAAAAATAAACAGCGTGGAAGAAAAAATTCGATCTGACGTGCAGAATTGCATATAGTACGAACAGAGATCGCCTGAATCATACGGCCCAGCAGCATAAAGGAAAACCTACATGGCAGAAATCATTGACGGAAAAACGATCGCCGAGAGCGTTAACGAAGAAGTCCGCCATCAAATCGGGAAACTTGATGAACGCCCCCGGCTGGCGATGATACTTGTCGGGGATGATCCGGCTTCGAGCGTGTACGTCCAGCGCAAAATCGACACCTGCCGAAAAGTGGGCATTGAAACCATCTCAGCCCGTCTGGACCCCGACACCGACGAACAGAGTCTGTTGAGCATGATCGAAAGCTTCAACAGCTCGTCTTCGTTCAACGGCATCCTGGTCCAGCTGCCTTTACCCGAACAGATCAACGTCAAACACGTGATTGAAGCCATCAACCCGGCCAAGGACGTGGACGGTTTTCATCCGGTCAACATCGGCCGCCTTTCTGTCAGAAGCAGCGTCCCTTACCTGCACCCCTGCACCCCGTGGGGTATAATGCATATGCTGGACACGGTTTACGAACGCACAGAGCACCACAGCGGCCTGCAGGGAAAGCGTGTCGTGGTGATCGGGCAGTCCAACATTGTGGGGCGGCCACTGTCAATCATGCTGCAGAACGATGGGGCCACCGTGCACATGTGCGACAAATACACCCCTGACCTTTTAGACGAAGTTCAAGGGGTAGACATCATCATTTCGGCGGTCGGCGTGCCGGGACTCCTGAACAAAAAAATGATCGAGGCCACCGGCCGCGATGACGTCACAATTATTGATGCGGGTATCACGAAAAAGGACAAAAAAGTCGTCGGAGACGCTGATCCTGAAATTTACGAGCAGGTGGGCTATTATACGCCCGTACCCGGCGGCGTTGGCCCCGTAACAGTGGCGTTTCTCATGCGCAACGTCGTAAAGGCTTACCACATTCAGAACAACCTCCCCGTACCCTCTCTACCCTGGAAGACAGACGACAATAACATTTCGTAAGTGAACGAACCCCAAAGATGCTGACGCATCTTTTAAAACGCACCCACGGACCATGGTCGACAGAGTATGGGACAACTGAGCTCCGACCACTGATGTCCCGTCACTCAGCACCGGTAACTAATAACCGATTCACCAGAACTCACTTCGGATGACAACCTGAACGCCTGAGTCGACAGGTTTGGAGACGGCGGTCCGCCGCCGTTTTTGTATGCGCCATATAACGGGCGCGGACGCCCGTCTCCAAGCACGGAGGTCTGTTATGCCCGGCGTTCAGGTTGTCATCAAAACCGGGGGATGTGCTTGAGCTCTGATTCACCGATTCACCGATTCACCGGCTATTGCGGCCGAAGCGAGTTAAGTTCCAGGTTTCCCGTCAGCGAGCAACTTCCTCAGACACTTCCAGGTTCGCATTCAGTTGCGATATATTTTTCTTTGCTTCTGAGTACCATCGATGATCAGGGTAGTGATTTTTATACCGTTTATACCATTTCAACGCTTTACCGGTTTTGCCCAGATGCTTATATGAAGAGGCTGTTTTGTACATACAGTCCGGTCGCTTTTCAAAATCATCCCACTGGTCAAGAGCTTTTTTAAATATTGTATTCGCCTTTCCGAAATTATACAGATGCATATGGAAAACGCCCCCTCGGTAGGCCAATCCCGGGGCCCACTCTTTTTCCCTGTTCTTCTCCTTGAAAGCTTTATTCGCAAAATAATCTGCCAAGCGGGGTGAGCCTATCACGAGACCGCCTACAACAACAAGTGCGAGCACGAGGACTTTTTTCATAGGCTTCTCTCCTGTTTATCTGAAACTCGTTCTGCGCAATAAACCTGAAACTCAGCCCCAACCGATAAAGAAGACTGTTGCTCAACGGCCATCATGATCCGAACCTGCGCCTGCATTCTGCCCGGAATCTGAGGAGTGCTCCTTCTGGGCATCCCTTGCATCAGCATCCTGATACAGTTGATCATAAAACAATCGACTGGCTGTTCTTTGAAGCGCCCAGGCCTGTCTTTCCCGGCGCTCCAGCCCCGACACTGTCTGTTGCTCCAGGGATTTCATTTTGCCGGGAAACGCCAGTTCAAAGTACTCCGCTTCACCCCGGAAAGGAACAATGACTCCCCGCCGATCTTCACCGATAAGAGCCATGGCATGCGAACCGTTGCGCATAAAGGCGAAATTATCCCGATTCTCGTCGCGCAACACACTGGTCCCCATGAAGCCGTGCTCATAAGTTCCGCCGAGCAGAGACAACACAGTCGGAGCGATATCCGTCTGACTGCACACACGACTTACACGACGCCCTTCCTTTCCAAGGATATCCGGCGCATAGACGATGAAGGGAACCCTGTAGTTTGCCGGTGATATGGGATGGCCTTCGGCACCTCCCGTATGATCGGCGGTGAAGACAAAAATTGTATTTTCAAAATAGTCAGCCTCTTTAGCCTGTTTGATAAAACGCCCGATGGCCCAGTCCGTATACTTAACAGCCCGGTATTGGGAGCGTCTTGAGGAAAATTTGGCACTGAGTTCAACTTTCCCGGAAGGAATCTTGAACGGACGATGAAAACTCAGTGTGAGCAACACGGCACAAAAGGGTTCTTTATCTTCCGCAGAAGCTTTTTTGAAACGGGCATTCGCCTCTCGGAATAAGTCTCCGTCACACCACCCCAACTCGGTCTGAAACGTGGTGTGGTTGAAATCCTCATAGGTAATCAACTCGTTGAAGCCGTTACTTCCCAAAAACGCCTGCCTATGGTCATAGATAGCCTGACCACCGTATACGAACATGGTGTGATAGCCCCTTCGACGCAGGACACTTCCTATCGTCAGAAAATTGTTTTCAGCTCTAGGGCGGGTGGTGACGCTTTCACCCGGAAGATCCACGAAGCCGGAGACAATCCCGCTGAAGCCGTAAGATGTCCGACTTCCTACAGCAAAACACCGATCCATCAGAATCCCGTTCTGCGCAACTCTGTCAAGATTCGGCGTGAGCCCGCTCCGGCCGTTCAACGCGCCTATATACTGCCAGCTCAGGCTCTCCATAACCACGATCACCACATTGTAGTCCCGACGGGGGCGTCCAGATTCCACTTTCCGGCGGAGGGGATTCCCCTTTTCCTCGACGAACGAATTGCCTTCTGTTTTCAACATCGAACGGGTAATTTCCTGCGCCTTCGTTTCATCCACCGGACTTATCTTGTCGAATTCGATTTCTGCCTGTCGGCTGTATCGACTGTAAGCTGCTTCACGGAGCGTGAAAAGGCCGTTCAGGGTTAATTGTGAAACAACAAGGTGCTTCGAAAAATAGGCCGGCCCCGTGTTGATGGGCTTCGGCCCCAGACTGTTACGAATCCCCAGAAAAGCAAGAACAGGCATCAGCAGGGCGATTACAATCCGCCCCCACAGCGGGGCGGTCGAGCGCCATATCCCGGAGGAGCGAAAGACAAAGAACGCACCAGCGCCCAGGCCAAGAAACGCCAGTACGATCAGAGAAAGAGGGTAATCCTGAGCGATAATCTCGTGGACATAGTCGTATTCCCAATAGTTGAAGACTTTCCAGTCCAGGTGTGTATCAAACTCACGGAAGAAGAAAAAATCCGCCGTACATGCGAAGCTCACAGCTGCAAAAAGTACAGCATTGAACCCGGACACAGCAAAGCGAAAAGCCTTCTGCCCCCACACAAACCGCGGCGTCACACAGAGGATCAACAACACCGGCGCCACCACCATGGCGGCCATGACGATGTCGAATCGCACCCCCACGAGAAAACTCTTGAGCAGCTGACCGGTGCCGACACCTGCGAATCGCTCCCCCAGGACCAGCAGCAACGCCAAGCGCTCCAGCATAAAGACCACAATACATCCGGCAAATAATGCCCCCGGCACTGTCAGATTCGGATGTCGGCAACCTGAGATCACTCTATACAACAGTTTTCGGATTGTGGACCACAAGCGTGCAATCGTCATTCGCTATCAAGACCTTTCTTCAACTCTACCGAATTCCGGCATAACCGTTTTCCGCAAAAGCAATTCCCTGATCACATATCCCCAAAACCTGGATACAGATCATCACCGCAAACGCCATCATTAACAACCGCAATGTTCAACCGGAATTTAGTTGCTATTTTATCCTTTGTGGAACTGTTCGCTATAGGAATTCATCAATGAATGTTCTCATCGTAAAAATCAGCGCATTGGGTGACGTGATCCACGCTTTGCCGACTCTGGCTTACATCCGCGACGCGGATCCCAACGCCCGCATCGAGTGGCTGGTCGAATCGGCGTTTGCGCCGTTGCTCCAGGATCATCCGCTCGTTGATGCCGTACATACCGTGGACACCAAAAGTTGCCGGAGAGCACGGGACTTTCCGAAAGCGATTACTCACGTTATGTCCCGAGTGCGCGCATTGCGTGAACGGTCCTTCGACGCTACGCTCGACCTGCAGGGCAACACGAAAAGCGCACTGTTCACCGGTTTGTCCAGAGCACCGATACGCGTCGGCTTCGACCGCGAAAGCGTCCGGGAACCACTCAACCTGCTGGCGACAAACAATAAAGTCCGCATCGGGCAGGAGCATTTCCACATCTCCACCCGTGTACTGCGCCTGGCAGAAGCCGCTTTTCCGGACGGTCCCAAAAACATACCTCTGACCGGTCCGTTACCGATAACCGCGGAAGCAGAAAAAGCGATCGAACCGTGGCTGAACAACAGAGACCTGCAGCATACGCCTTTCATCGTGCTGCACTGCGGCGGGACGTGGGAGACGAAACTGCTGCCGGAAACGACATGGAAAAAACTGGCCCGATCTTTAAGTGACGCAGGATGGCATCTGGTACTGACAGCGGGAAACGCCGAAGAACGGCGGTTGAGCGGAACAATCACCCGGGCCGTTCCCCGGAAGGCCCATATTGCTCCGCAGACCACACTGCCCCAGCTCGCAGCACTTCTCTCAAAAGCCGGCGCAGTAATCGGCGGCGACACAGGCCCTGTGCATATGGCGGCAGCCGTAGGTACCCCCACCGTGTCCTATTTCCGGGCGTCAGATCCTGCCCGCAATGCTCCGACAGGAGAGAACCACATCTATCTTCAAAGCACAATGGAATGCGCCCCCTGCTGGAAACGCGACTGCGAATGGAACGATGACTGTCGGGATACCATCTCGCCTGAAGCGTTTATAACGGCGCTTCAACAAGTCACGGGTACTTGATGCCAACCGGGACACAGCGATTCCTGAAACAGCTTCATTCGCTAAACGGGAAGCCGATGGTATATCAACATGGAACGAAGAGTGGGCCCGGCTGGAATTGAACCAGCGACTAGACGATTATGAGTCGTCTGCTCTAACCCCTGAGCTACGGGCCCTCAAGCGCAGAGTTTGAGGAACTGCTGACAGGGCATAATATGATAGCCAAATTCAAGGATACCAAGCCGAATTCATGCGAATATGCCTATGTGAGATGAGCGGCCACACCGGAAGGACGCTGCTACTCCTGCCTTATAGCGTCAGTAAAAGGCCGCCGTACGCCGCTCCCCCAAAGTGATCACGCCTGTGCGGTTACGGGGGTGTGCTGCCGTCACCCCCGCATCATAATCTGGCTCGTCGGCAGAATCTATGGGTTGACTAGGCAGAGGACATTTGCGTGTACGAATAAACGTACGAGCCAACCCGCCGGGCGGCGGAGCCGCCCTGACACCCCGCGGCGAGACTTTGTCTCCGGTATGTTCCGGCCTT
>CAJXKU010000183.1 GCA_913055945.1 uncultured Lentisphaerota bacterium
ACATCCTCGATGGTAACGATATGCTAAACGCAGTTTGACACGCTAAACGCAGTTTGCTTAACTCATGCCAGTGGTCTCATGCCAGTAATCCAGCCCGTTTTATCCTGCACTGATACGTACGTTACACCTCATAAAGGTTGCAGTCCACCTTCTGGGGCGCCGGAAAGCTTGACTGGACGTATTTGTACGCTAAAGTTCAGATGATGGCAATCGGTTTAAAAGTACCGAGGGGGAAATTATAAAAAAGTATTGGGAAATCGATTTCACTGCAGAGAGGTTTTTCGAAAAGTAGGTCGGAGAATATCTGGAATTAGGAGATGATGTGTTATGAGCGAAGGTCAGAATAATAACGAGTATGCAGGTCTGCAATTTGATGGGTACGAATGCCAGTTTCCTCTTGTCCGGGGAACGGAGAACGAAACAGGGATTGATATCAGCAAATTGCGGAAAGAAACGGGCGCAGTTACCCTGGACTACGGATATGTGAACACCGCCGCCTGCCGGAGTTCAGTCACCTATCTCAATGGGGAACAAGGCATCCTGCGGTATCGCGGGTATCCGGTTGAAGAACTTGCGGAGAATTCGCGGTTCGTGGAAGTTGCTTACCTGCTTGTCCACGGAAAGCTTCCCACAGAGAGTGAGCAGGAACACTTCTCCACGCTGCTCAATGAGTACAGCATGATCCACGAAGATATGCGGCATTTCTTTTATAATTATCCTGAGCATGCCCACCCTATGGGAATACTTTCCGCGATGGTGGTGTCCTTGTCCAGTTTTTATCCGGAAATGTCTCAGGGAAACAGTCAGTTGGGGATGAGTGAAGAAGAGGTAGATGTTGCCACGACGCGCCTGCTGGCAAAAATTCGTACGATCGCGGCCTTTTCGTACAAAAAAAGTATTGGAGAGCCTTTTGTTTATCCGCGACATGATCTGAAATACTGCGAGAATTTTCTGAATATGATGTTCAGTTCGCCCGTCTATGATTATCAGATAGATCCGGAAGTGGTGAAGGCGCTGAATATCCTTCTTATCCTGCACGCTGATCACGAACAGAACTGTTCGGCTTCAGCAGTGCGGCTGGTAGGCAGCGCTGGTGTGAATTTGTACGCGGCAATTTCTGCCGGCATCAGTGCCCTGTGGGGACCTCTGCACGGGGGAGCGAACCAGAGCGTAATACAGATGCTGGAACAGATGCAGCGCGAAGGTGGCGATCTTCAGAAATACATAGATAAAGCAAAAGACAAATCGGATCCGTTCCGGTTGTACGGATTCGGTCATCGTGTTTACAAGAATTATGACCCACGTGCAAAGATCATCAAGAGCACCTGTCACGATGTCCTTGAAAAATTAGGAAAAGATGATCCGCTTCTGCAGATCGCTCTGGATCTGGAGGAACGCGCGTTAAACGACGAGTATTTCATTCGACGCGGGCTTTATCCGAATGTGGATTTTTACAGCGGGATTATTTATCGGGCGATCGGCATTCCGGAGAATATGTTTACCGTGATGTTCGCGTTGGGGCGCTTGCCCGGCTGGATCGCGCAGTGGAAAGAGTCCAGGGAGGATCCGCAGTTTCGTATTCAGCGGCCGCGCCAGATTTATGTGGGGCCGAATCTCAGGCATTATGTTCCGATGAGTGAGCGTGAGTAACGCCGCGGTGCCCGCTCGAGCCGGGGAAAACCGATATAAAAATATGGGGGAGTGAATCGCAGACCGGCCAGATGCCGGAAGGTTTCTGCAGAAGGAGAGGGAGTGTCTTGTTTTGAGTCAGTCATTAACAACCCCTGAAGCGGCAAGCATTGCGTCCGGGGACCCCCATGTACAGGGGTTCCTGCAATATCTGCGGATGGAACGTAATGCGGCATCAGCCACCGTTCAGAATTATTTCAATGATCTGGTGCAGTTTGTTCGGCTTTGTGATTTGACCCCTGCAGGAAACGCCATTCCGTGGCCCATGGTGGATAGGGGAGTGGGAAGGCGTTATACCGTTGCGCTTCAGCGAGAGGGGCTGAGTGAACGCTCTGTCCAGCGTAAGCTGAGCACGATGCGCAATTTTGCCAGATATTTGGTTCGGGAAGGGGTTATGGAAGGGAATCCGTTCGCGGCCATCAGTCGGTCCAGAAGTGTTCAGAATTTGCCGGATGTGTTCACGGTGGAACAAGTACAGGCGTTGCTGGGCGCACCCGATACGTACTGGCAGAAACGGGCAGCCGCTGCTTCCGGCAAAAATAGTGAGCAGGTAGATTTTTTTGCGGCACGGGACCGGCTTTTACTGGAACTTATCTACAGTGGGGGGCTGCGCATCAGTGAAGCGGTGAACATCAACATCGAAGACATGGAGCTGTTGTCCCGGAGTATCACGATCAGGGGAAAAGGCAGCAAAGAGCGCGTATGTATGCTGGGCGGGCCCGCAATGACAGCGTTGGAGGACTACTTCACCCGCCGTGAAAAAATGGGCTTCGGCGGCAAGCGTAGCCGGGGAGCTCTTTTTCTGAACTACCAGGGCAATCGCCTCACGGCCCGGTCTTTTCAACGAGCATTCAAGAATTACGTTGCAGAGGCTGGCCTCTCGCCTGAAAGTACACCTCACAAGCTGCGTCATTCTTTTGCCACGCATTTGCTGGATGCGGGCGCTGACCTGCGCAGTGTGCAGGAACTGTTGGGTCATGCCAGTTTATCGACGACGCAGATTTATACGCACGTCAGCGTTCAGCGATTGAAGGATGCGTATGAACAGGCCCATCCCCGGGCATGAGCGTATCGGAATTTCTAAAAGTTCAGGATGTTGTATGGAGGGATTGGAAGAATACACTGCGGAGTGAAGATTTGTCGAAAAAGTTTTTCGCGTCGTTGATGGAAAATGAAGTACATTGGTTGCAACTTAATTGTTCATCATTTGTCTGAAAGTTATGGGGTATCGGGAGGGAACGTAAACTGGGGCGGGGAGAAGGCGATCGTTTAGAAGTGGTCGTGATGGTTTTTAAGCAATATTTGTAAAATGTAAAAAGGAGGATCGTGCTTATGGGATATGGTCATAGCAGTACTTGCGGACATGAAGCGATTGTATCAAGGATTGATAGGCGTCGGAGGGTGAAAACAACCGGAATTAAAACAAATATGAACCAATTATCGCGTCTGGTAACTGCGGCGATGCTGTTTGTGATTGGTGGGGCGGCAATTACTGCTGTTCAGGCGCAGAAGGCTCCCCATACCCAGAAGCTGAATCAGGAGTTTCATAAAGTAGCGAAGGACGTCAGCCCTGCCGTGGTTCACATCACAACCGTACGAGAGGTCCGACGCTCTCGGCGTCCTTTCGGGGGAGGATCCGGAAGACAGCATCCATTTTTCGGGGATGAGTTTTTTGAACGATTTTTCGACACACCGCGAAGAAGGGATTCTCCGGAAAAATACCGCAAAAAAGGAATGGGGTCCGGCGTAATTGTGGACGCGGAAAACGGCTATGTTCTTACAAACTACCATGTGGTACGCAAGACCAAGAAAGTCAAGGTCAAACTTGGTGAACACAGAGATTACGAGGCGGACATTGTTGGTACCGACTCTGCCACTGATCTTGCCGTTCTGCAGATTGATGCAGATGATCTTCCGGAAGCGAAGCTCGCCGGCGGAGATAATATAAAAGTGGGGCATCACGTACTGGCGATCGGCAACCCCTTCGGGTTGGATCGGACGATTACCTCGGGTATCATCAGCGCTACTGGCAGAGAAAATATTGGAATCGCCGAATACGAAAGCTTCATACAGACTGATGCCGCTATTAATCCCGGCAACAGTGGGGGACCACTGGTCAATATGGAAGGTGAAATCATAGGCATCAGTACCGCGATCTTCAGCCGAAGCGGCGGACATATGGGGATCGGCTTTGCTGTGCCCGCCGATATGGTGAAGTCTGTGATGAACGAACTGATCGAGCATGGAAAAGTGACCAGGGGATGGCTCGGGGTTCGGATTCAGGAGTTCACCCCTGAAATAGCGAAAGCTTTGCAGGCCGATGTTGAAGAAGGTGTGCTGATTGCGGACGTAATTTCGGACACGCCTGCGGAAGAGGCCGGCCTGAAGCGGGGTGATTTGATTATAAAGTTCAACGGCGAAGACGTGAGTGGTGTTTCGGCGTTACGCAGAAAGGTGGCTGACGTTGATCCGGAAACCGAAGTGCCTATAACGGTAGTACGTGATGGGGGTGAAAAAAGGTTGAAGGTGGAAATCGCAAAGAGACCCAAAAAGGAAGGTCAGGCGGAATCTGAAGAGTCGGAGTGGGAACTCGGCATTGAAGTCGAGAACCTCACGGATGAATTGAGGCAGAGGTACGGAATTCAGCTCGAAAAAGGCGTCCTGATAACTTCCGTGGGTCGAGGTAGCCCTGCAGCTAACGCCGGTGTGCGTCCGGGTATGGTCATCCTTGAAGTGAATCGCAAACGGGTTCACAACGTGGAAGATTTTAAAAACACCCTGGACCAGATTCCGCCGAGTCAGAAACTGCTTCTGTTGGTCAGTCACAGAGGTTCAACGAGCTACGTGTTGGTGGAACCTCTGGAAGAATAAACCGCAAAGACGGAATCAGGCAAGAACGAGAGACTTGAAGCAGCATAGAGGCGAAGGCTCACCCTGGAGACTCGGCAGAGAATCAGAGCGATTTCAGGATGGGTCCAGCCTCTATGTTTTTTTAGGGGGCGCCCGGGCATGCCCCTCACGTTAGCTGACCTGCAAGTATGTGATGTGGTCCCTGTGAGATCAGTTGTACTGTCGCGTACGGTTAAGTGGGCCGATGTTTAAATGAAGACGCGGCGTTACCCACGTCGTTCCAGAGGATTCGTTTATCTTTGGTATTTTTCGTGCGAGTGGCATATAATATGCTCACCCTTCCTGCAAGGACATATTATGGCATTTCGCACGATAATTTTTGAGGATCAGAGTGGTGTCGGGGCGGTTTTAAGCCGTCTTCTCAAACATCGCGGCCACGAGGTGTACGCATTTACGCATAAAAGCCAGACAGCACTATTGTCTTACCATGAGTGCGGATCTACACCTCCACACCGTTGTGCGGATTTCCTGATAACGGATATATCCCTGCCCGGCGTGAACGGTTTGGTTTGGATTGAGAAGCAGTTGGCGCAGGGGTGTTGTATTCCCAGAATTGCCATAATGTCGGCTGATTTTGTTCCCAGTGCCAGGAAGAGGGCAAAGGAATTGGGGGTTCACGTATTTGAAATGCCTTTCAAATTGTCGGAAGTTCATCAGTGGTTATCGATTGGTGAGCGCTCGCTTATGGGAGAAGGGGCGGCGAAGTATAATGATTGGTGGCTGAGTGATTTTTCCCGTGGCCATGAAGGAGAAGGGGGAAGATGTACGGAACATCGTCTATCTCCTCGATTATGATCACCGGACAGGAATGGTGCTTGTCGGACATCTGCTTATGTGTGTTGCACGAGGCATGAGTAGATAAGCGGGAAGAGGCCGAGATATTCCAGTTGCTTCTTGGGGGACAGGGGGTGCGTCTTGGGGGACAGGGTCGTTTGGCCGGGAGCATGCTGCTGGACCGGCATGCGCTGGGGCAGGGGATGGCCAATAGCGTTTCCGATCTTATCCTGAGGATTCTGTGTATTTCAGTATGGATATGGTTGCCGAACGAGTTACAGTAGGGGGTCCCGTCCGTTCCAGCGGCTTCACCAATCATTTGATGCAACAGGAGAATTCTGATGAAGTTTGACGAAAAATTTTTCGGTACGACTCACGAAGGCGAATCTGTGGAAGAGTTCCGTATAACAAACGAAAACGGCGTCTCTTTTGCAGCGATAAATTATGGTGCCACATTGACCTCTGTAAAAGCGCCGGACCGTAACGGCAGGTCGGATAATTTAATCCTGGGCTTCGATAAACTTGAGCAATACTTGGGGAGCCACCCTTATATCGGGGCCACGGTGGGTAGGTGTGCCAGCAGGATAAAGGACGGAACGTTTACACTGGACGGCGTCACGCACCAACTGGATTGTAACGAAGGCTCCCATCATCTTCACGGAGGCCCTTGCGGCTTCAGTCATAGCGTCTGGCGGGGGGCTCCGTTCGAAGAGGATAGCGTGGCTGGCGTGAAGTTCCGGCTTCGCAGCCCGCACGGGGATCAGGGATATCCGGGAACGGTGGATGTCAGCGTAACGTTCAGTTTATCCGAAGCAAATGAATTAACCCTGTCGTATGAGGCTGAAACAGATCAACCGACCCCGATTAATCTGACCAACCATGCCTACTGGAACTTAGGTGGCGAATGTTCCGGTAAAGTCTATGACCATGAACTGTGCGTAAACGCACCGAAGGTTCTGACGTTTGACGATGACCTGATTCCTACAGGTGAAATACAGTCAGTGGAGGGCACTCCTTACGATCTGCGCAGCCAGTCACGCATCGGTGAACATATTCGGGAAAGCGGGGGCTTCGATAACTGTTTTGTGCTTTCCGGGACGGACAAGTCAGATCATCCGGCGGCAGAGGTGTTCCACCCGGTAAACGGACGCAGAATGCAGATTTTTACGGATTTTCCGGCATTGCAGCTTTATACTGCCAATTATCTGCAGAACATGCAAACGCGATGCGGATGGGTTCATCCGCATGAGGCTTATTGTTTAGAAACGCAGGACTACCCGGATGCTGTCAATCATGCGAATTTCCCCGACGTTGTCCTCCGACCCGGACAAACGTACAGGCGCAAGACCGTGCACAAGTTTTCTGTAAGCTAGTGTGGTGTATTCCAAATGCGTTTACAGAATGTGGCGCTATTTCACTAAGGCGGCGGACAGATAGTGTCATAAT